>DXDZ01000082.1 GCA_019115185.1 Candidatus Agathobaculum merdipullorum | reverse complement strand
CCCAGCGTCTGCTTTGCCATGCCTTTTTCCTTCCCCAAACGCTTGTTTTTCCACAACCTATCGGCTACATACTCCTTTGGACGGCGCATAAAAGGGCGCGCTGCAGATTTCATTTCTGCAACGCGCCCTTTCTGTTGTATGCGCTTTGATAGCGCGAAAAAGAACCGCCATTTGGCGGTTCTTTTTTTATGCCGCGCAGAACGCGGTTAGTCTTCGGTTGTGATAGCGACCTTGCAAACCTCATCGCGCCGCGCCTCAAACAACGCATAAGCCGCTTCGATTTCCGAAAGCGGGAAAATATGTGTGATCAGCGGGGTCGTGTCCAGCTCGCCCGCGGCGATCAGACGCAGAATTTCGGCGCAGTCGCAGCCGTCCACACCGCCGGTCTTGAAAGTCAGGTTTTTGCCGTACATATCAGGCAGCGGCAGCACCTGTGGGCGGTCGTACAGTGCAACGATGGTAACGATCGCATTGGGGCGCGCGCACTCCCACGCCAGCCGGAAGCTGTCGTCCGTGCCTGCGACCTCGAGTACCACATCCGCGCCCCCGTGACCGCTGTTGTGCCGCACGAACTCCAGCGCGTGCGCGGGCGAAACGGTCAGCACATCCGGGTAATGCTCCTGCACAAACCGCCGCCGCACGGGATCGCTTTCGCACACGATGATGCGGCGCGGACGGTGCAGCATGGTGCACAGCAGCGTGCAGATGCCGGTCGGCCCGGCGCCGATAATGAACACCGTGTCGCTGGGCTGGATTTCCGAAATGCGGGCAGCCCAGAAGCCGGTGGCAAGAATGTCGCCGGTGAACAGCGCCTGCCGGTCGGATACGCCGTCGGGAATGCGGTTCAGGCCCTGGTCGGCATAGGGCACGCGGACGTATTCCGCCTGCCCGCCATCAATGCGGCAGCCGAGCGCCCAGCCGCCGTCCGGGTCCTCGCAGTTGTTGACAAAACCATTCTGGCAGAAAAAACAGTGTCCGCAAAAGGTTTCCACATTGACCGTTACACGGTCGCCGGGTTTGACGGTCTGCACGGCCTCGCCCACCTGCTCGACCACGCCGACCATCTCATGCCCAACGGTCACGCCGGGGACGGCGCGCGGGACCGAGCCGTGCTTGATATGCAGGTCGCTGGTGCAGATGCTGGAGAGGGTAACGCGAACAATGGCGTCGCGTACATCGCGCAGAACCGGTTTGGGTTTGTCGAGCAGGGCAAAATGCCCCGGTTCTACATAGGTGTATGCAAGCATGCTTTTTCCGCCCCTTTCCGATTGCATTTTATTATAGAGCACGGCGCGAATAAAGTCAAATGGGAGCAGGTTTTGGCAAGGCGAAAGGCACGGGCAGCTGACAAAAAGCTGCTTACATGATATTATAATGGTGCAATCAAACAGACAAGGACGGATGGATATGCTGGATAGGATCACGGTGCTGCATTTCAGCCCGACAGGCGGCACAAGGCGCGCTGCGCTTCTGCTCGCGGGACAGATTGCATCACAGGTGGAGGAAATCGACCTGACGCTGCCCCAGTCCCCGGAAAAGAGCTTTGCTGCGCAGGATGTGGTGCTGGTGGCGGGGCCGGTTTACGGCGGACGGCTGCCTGCATTGATGGTTGAGCGGCTGCGGCGGTATACCGGCGGCGGTGCGCACGCGGTGTCCGCAGTGGTCTACGGCGGCCGCGCTTATGAGGATGCGCTGGTCGAGCTGGACGATTTGCTGGAGGCGCAGGGCTTTCGGGTTGCAGCAGCGACAGCACTGCTGGCCGAGCATTCGATTGCACATACGCTGGCAGTCGGACGGCCGGATGCGCAGGACGAGGTGCAGCTCGCTGGATTTGGCGCGCGCATCGCGGAAAAGCTCGACAGGGGCGAGGAGAACGCGCCGCAGGTGCCGGGCAACCGCCCGTATCGGGAGTGGGCCGGTATGCCGGTGGTACCTGTGGCGAGTGATGCCTGTGTCGGGTGTGGGGAGTGTGCCAAAGTCTGCCCCGCGCAGGCCATTCCGCCCGAGCATCCGTCGCAGACCGACAAAACGCGGTGCATCACCTGTATGCGGTGCGTGGCGGTCTGTCCCGCTAAGGCGCGCGCTCTGCCTGCACAGGTGCAGGATATGCTGGCGCAAAAGCTCGCGCCGTTTATGCAGAAACGGCCGGAGAATGAACTTTATCTATGAAAATACAAATGAGGCTGACCTATATCGGGTCAGCCTCATTTGGTGAAAAGGAGTAAAAGTTATCCGCGTACCATGTTGAGGTAGCGACCGAGTGCATCGTTCCAGCTGCTGTTGTGCGCGGCATCGCGCTGATCGGGCAGCGAATAGGTTTCCTGTAAGTATTTCCCGAGGAAAGCGGACACTTTAACAGCGCCCGCGTAGTTGAGGTGATCGCCGCGGTCGCGCGTGTCGCGCGACCAGTCGATCGGTACTTCCTTGGGCATGGTGTTCAAATCGAGATAGGACAGGTTGTTTTCCTTGGCAAAAGCCGCGATGCTGTTGTGCCGTGCCTGATTCCAGTTGATGGTGCTGGGTGTGCTGACCAAAATCAGTTCGGCATTCTTTTCCTTGCACAGGGCGAGCATATCCTGCAAGCAGGACTCATTGAGCGAGGGAATGGGGGTGGATACGTCGGTCGGCAGCATGTAGTTTTTGGTGCTGGCGGCTGCGACGGCGGAGTTATAGCGGAAGCCCTTGAGGTCATCCGTCCAGGTGTACTCTACCGGACGACCGAAGTCGTTGACCTTGAGCGATTTCCAGCGGTCATGATACCGCAGGATGGAAAACAAATTTTTCGCGCGGGAAAGCAGATAGTCGTTGAGTTTGTATGGACGGAAGATCGCGTTGGTTTCCAGCACGACGACCGAGGGGCTTTGCCGCTCGAGCGCCTGCCGCAGAAAACGATAGGAGTCATAGAGCGGCTGGGCGGGTGTGCTGCATAAATAGGAGCGGAAGCCGCGCTCCTCCCACATCTGCATGGGCGAGATTGAGCTGTACGCTTCGCTGTCGCCCACAACCAGCACGTCGATCGAGTTTTCCCGTTCGCCCAGAATGCCGCTGGCCAGCATTTCCGCGTCGTTTACGCCGAAGGCCTTGTGGTTGTTCTTGGGTACAAACAGATAGGAGGCGGCCAGCATGAGCGCACACAGCAGCGTCAAAAAGCAGGCTCCTTTGACAACGAGCGCCATATGTTTTTTCAAGTGGGACACACCTCCTTAAAATGCAGCATAGATCGGATCAACCGGCACATAGCCGATGCCGTATGCGCCGAAAATGACGAGAAAGAAAAATGCGGCGTAGTAGACCGTCCAGCGCAGCGCGACCGGACGGCGCGCAATGGATTCGCGCAGCGGGACGCCGCGCTCCCGCAGAATCCCGACGAGCAGCACGATACCGACTGCCACTGCAACGATCACAAAATCCATCTTGTCCATGCCGAGCGTCAGAAAGCTGCGGTTGAGGAAAGAGACAGGCGTGAAATCGGTTACCATCGTGCGGAACATCGCAAGACCGGCGCGCAGGCCGTTTGCGCGGAAGAACAGCTCGCCCACGCAGACCAGCAGCCCGGTACGCACGATCTGGAAGATGCGATAGGGCATGCAGTTGCGGTCGATGTGCAGCAGACCGGTCACGCGCTGGGCGATCGGATCAAACAGGCTGCCCGCAAGAATGAGCGCGAAATGGTACAGGCCGAAAAAGATATAGTGCCAGCCCGCGCCGTGCCACAGACCGTTGCACAGCCAGACCACGCCCAGCGCGAACGAGCCGGAGAGCAGCGGGCCGTAATGGTTGCCCAGACGGCGGCGCGCCGCGCCCGTCAGCTTTTTCAGCGGGCCGGACATGGATAGCGGATAGAACACATAGTCCTTTAACCAGGTGCCCAGCGTGATATGCCAGCGCATCCAGAATTCAGAAATGCTGCGGGAGAAAAACGGCTGACGGAAGTTTTCGGGCAGGTGCACGCCGAAGATCTCGGCGCTGCCGATGACCACATCCATCGTGCCGGAGAAGTCCATGTAAAGCTGGCAGGTGTAGCACACCATTGCCAGCGCGATCACGCCGCCATCATAGGTGGCATAATCGTTGAAAACGGTTTTGATGAGCAAGTTGAGCCGGTCAGCAATGACGATTTTTTTAATCAGGCCGAATAGGATGCGCTGTATGCCGAAGGTCAGGCCCTGCCACGTGACCGGGCGGCCTTCCCACAGCTGCTGTGCGGTCTGGCCATAGCGACAGATCGGCCCTTCCATGATCTGCGGGAAAAAGCCGAGGAAGAGTGCGAGGCGCGCCAGATTGCGGTCGGCGCGGATCGTGCCGCGGTAGACATCGAGCAGATAGGAAAGGGCCTGCAAAGTATAAAACGAGATGCCGATGGGCAGTAAAAACGCAGGCACGGGCAGCGAAACCGGCAGACGAAGCGCGTGCAGCAGGGAATTGAGATTGGTGCTGAAAAACGCGGCATACTTGAGCGTAATCAGGATGCCGATATGCAGGAGCGACGCCAGCAGCAGAATACGCCGCTGCCGCCGGATAAAATACTGCCGGATTGCCTTTCGTTTGGCGGGCGCGGCAGCGGTCAGCCTTTGGTCGCGGTCCTGTTGTTCGGCGGTCAGCCAAAGGCCGAAATGGTGAATGGAAACGGTAGAAAACAGCAGAAACACCAACAGCTTGCCGCTGACTGACCAGAAAAACGTATAGCTTGCCGCAAGAAGCGCGACCCAGCGCAGACGCTGCGGCAGGATACGGTAAACGAGCACCGCCGCCGGCAGAAAAACGGCCAGATACAGCAGCGAGCAGTAGGATGTCATGGATTAGCCTTCCTCCTGTAAACGAACGATCATGGCCCACATATCCTCGGCGGAATTGAAGTTGGCCGGAATGATCTCAACGGTCGGGATGGTGATGTCAAACGCCTCTTCCAACTCGGCTACCAACGCAAGAATGGTCAGCGAGTCCAGACAATGCGAATCGATCAGTGTACGGCAGGTAGTGTAATCCACGCCGGGTTGAAGTTCCTCCAGAATTGCAAGCAGTTGTTCCATAATGCTCCGTCCTTTCGTAAGTAGGTGAGTTGATTTCGTCGGTGGGCAGCGCGTCGCGCACAAGAAGCGGACGGCCGTCCGGCATCAACAGCACGATGCGCGGCAGCGCACGGCTGAGGAAAAGGGAAATGCCTTCGGTCATGCAGTAGGCACCGGTATTCAAAAACGCGAACAGGTCGCCGCATTTGAGATCGGGCACCGGCAGCTGCTTGACCAGAATATCGTTTACGGTGCACAGCGAGCCGCACAGGTTCCACGGCTGTGCTTCGCCCAGACGAGGCGGATACAGCCGGTAAGGGGGAATCTGCATGGCCATACGCTGTCCGTAATAAACCAGATGATGGATGCCTCCGTCCAGAATGGCGTAATTCTGGCCTTTGTTGTGCTTGACATCAACCACGCGGGTCAGATAGGTGCCGCAGCTGGCGGCAATGCTGCGCCCAAGTTCGAGTGTGACATGCGCTTTGCAGCGCAGGCCCATCAGCATATCGGAGAAGCCAGACAGAAATTCGGCTTCGTCAAAGTTTTCGGGGGAGAAATACTGCACGGGAAAGCCGGGGCCAAACTCGAGCTCATGCACGATAAAGCCCAGCTTTTCGGCCAGCATGCAGGCGAAGTCGTCCAGTGCGTCCAGCTCGCGCTGCAAGCGTTTGAGCGACGCTTTCTGCGTGCCGGAGAAGTATTGCAGGCCGCGAATCAGGATGAAGGGATGGTCGGCGCGGCTGCGGATGATCTGGATGATCTCCTGCTCTTCCAGCCCGAACTGGCTGCCGCTGGTTAGGCGCAGCAGCACATGGACGGTGACGCGGTAGTGTGCAGCCAGCTGGCTGAGCAGCGCAAATTGGCGGGCGGACTCGACGGTAAACAAACGCGGGCCGCCTTGCTGCGAGATCATGCGCTCGATATCCGACGGGGTTTTGTATACGCCCGAAATGACCAGCTTTTCGGCAGGAATGTGCAGGCGGCGGCAGATTGCCGCTTCGCCGGGGGAGCAAACCTCAAAACGCTCCACATGATTGATCAGCTCGCGCAGCAGAAAGGGATTGGCCTTGATCGCATAGCACAGGCCGACACCGGTCGGCAGGCTGCGCCGCAGAAACGCTACGCGCTGTCGCAGGGCCTGTACATCGAACACATACAGCGGCGAGCCGTATTGTGCGGTGAGGTTTTCCATTTGCAGTTCGGTCATACGATCTCCTTTCTTGCCAGTGCAAGCAGTCGTTTGCGGTCGGTTTTGCCGTTTTCGGTCAGCGGCAGGCTGTCCAGCGGCTCGAGCGTGCGCGGCAGCATGAATACGGGCAGCTTTTGTGCCAGTGCGCTGCGCACCGCAGCCTTGTCCGCCGTGCCGGTGTAAAAGCCGTGCAGCCGTTCCTTTTGCGCGTCGTAGACGCAGCAGCAGCGGCTGACGCCCTCGACCTCCTGCACCGCGCGCTCGATTTCTTCCAGCTCGATACGGTGGCCCATGTGCTTGATCTGAAAATCCTTCCGGCCGAGGAAGTACAGCTCGCCTGCGGCGTTCCAACGCCCGAGGTCCCCCGTGCGGTAGATCGGCTGCAAATAGCGGCTGTGGCCGGGGTGTTGGGTGAATGCGGCCTGTGTCTGCCCGGGATTATTGTAGTACCCGAGCGCAAGCGCTGCGCCGCTGACACAGATTTCGCCCGCCTGATCCGGCGTATGTATTTCCTGTCCCGCCTCGTTCAGCAGGAACACCCGCTCGTTCGGGAAGGCCGTCCCGAGCGGGATACCCGCTGTATAATCTCTACCACTCTCTATCCTATGGTACGTGCAGTTGCACGTGATCTCGGTGGGGCCGTACAGGTTGACGAAATCCGCATGCGGCAAATGCTCCATCCAGCTTTTCAGGTGCTTGGGCGGCATCACTTCGCCGCTGAACAGCACCTTGTTTACCGTTTCCGGCGTGCGATAGTCCAGACCATGGAAGGAGGACACCAGACACAGCGCGGAAACGGCCCAGATGAGCGTGGTGACCCGATGCGTGCACAGCGCGTCCATCAGCGCGGACGGCTGGGAGAACAGTCGCCGCGGCAGCAGGACGAGCGTGGCACCGGTGTGCAAAGCGGAATAGATATCCTTGACCGAAACATCGAAATCAAGCGGCGCCTGATTGCCGATGATATCGTCCGGACCGATCCGGAACAGTTCGGTGAAAACAGGGATGAAATCCAGCACGGAGCGGTGGCTGACAACCACGCCCTTGGGCGTGCCGGTCGAGCCGGAGGTGAAATTGCAGTACAGCGGGTCGCCGTCGATGGCGCAGCTGCGGATGCGCGCCAGCAGCGCGTCGTCTGCTTGCGTTTGCAGCAGGTCCTCGATCGGCAGGATGCGTCCCACGCCGGGCAGCTGCGCGGCCAGCGCAGCGTGTTCCCTGTCGGTCACAATGCAGGGGGCTTGCAGGACCGACAGGATCTGCGCCAGCCGCGGCTGCGGCAGCGCGGGAGAGAGCGGAACATAAAAGCAGCCTGCGTACGCCGCGCCGAAAAAGGCATACAGGGCTTCGCGGCTCTTTTCCAGCAGCACCGGAACCGGTGCGGTGGGGGAGAGGTGCGCGGCAAGCGCGGTACCGCAGCGGCGGCTGCGGGAGAGCAGCGTATCAAAGCGGTCTGCGCCGTTTTCGTCGATGACAGCGGTTTTTTCCGGCCGCGCGGCGGCAGTGAGCTCTAAAAGTTCCAGGATGTTGTACATAATTACCTCGTTTATGCTTCGTGCCGGGTTTCGGCAAAATGATTATTTCTTGTCAGCGGCCTTCTGGGTGGAAGTGGCAGCCTTCTGAGTGGAAGCAGCAGCCTTCTGGGTGGTGGCGTTCTTGGTGGAGGACTTCGTCGCCTTCTTCGTGGAAGCCTTCTTGGTGCTCTTTTTGGAAGAGGCCTTGCTGCCGGACTGCTTGACCGCCGCCTTCTTTTGGGTGGAGGAGCTGGCCTTGTCCTTCGTGGTATCGGTGGTCGTTGTCTGCGTCTGGGAGGTTTCCTCCTGCGCAGGCTCGGCGTTCTGATCGGACTTGATAAGCGAAGAGCAGCCGGTCAGTGCGGGCAGCGCCATCATCATGGCCAGAGAAATTGCGGCAACGCCTTTTGCGGTTTTATGATTCATTGACTTCATGTGTAAGATCTCCTTTTATTTGCGGGGTGTTTTGTTCTTGCTGATGTTAAGATACTACGGCAGTATTCACAGACTCTTCAGCAAACCTTAAAAAATCTAAAGAAAGCAAAAAACAGGACAGGCTGTGTTTCAGCCTGTCCTGTGGGACGATATTCACTTGGAAAACGGCGCTTTGGGCAGCGTCAGCTCGAATTCGGTGTGCCAGCCGTCGTGCGGCGGACGCACCAGCTGGATAGAGCCACCATGCAGCTCCGCTACCTTTTTGACGATCGCCATGCCCAGTCCTGTGCCGCCGCCCGAGGTGCGGGCGCGGTTGCTGGTAACAAACGGCTCAAACAGGGTATCAGCCAGCTCGGGCGGGATGCCGACGCCGTCGTCCGCTATGGTCAGCCGAACGGTATCGGAGGTGTCTGTCAGTCCAAAGAACAGCGTTGTGCCGGCGGGATTGTATTGCAGGGCGTTGCTGGTCAGGTTTTCCAGCAGCCGCCGGAGCAGGCGGGGGTCAAACGAGGCCATGACCGGGGTATCCGGCAGGCCCAGCGAAAGCGAAAAGTCGTGCGACTCGATCTCCGGGTACTTTTCTGCCAGATAGCTTTTGCAGAATTCGCACAGATCGGCGGTTTCCGCCTGCAAAACATAGTCCGGATGGTCGAGACGAACGTAATCAAACAGGGAATTCATCAGTACGGTGCTGTCCGAGGCTTTTCGGCAAATGGTTTCGAGGTATTGCCGCTGTTTGTCGGGCGGCACCACGCCATCGACCAGCGCCTGCGCATAGCCTTGAATGACGGTCAGCGGCGTTTTCAGGTCGTGGGACAGGTCGGCAAGCATGCGCTGTTTATCCGCATCAGCGGCCTGCTTTTCCGCGCTGACCTGCTCCAGCCGGTCGAGCAGATGGGTAAAACTGTCGGTCACCTGCCGGAACTCGATGGGAAGGGCATCAGTGTTGACCTCCACCCGGCGGCCTGCGCCGTAAGCCACGATTGCGTTGTGCAGCGGCAGAATAGCGCGGCGGATCTTACGGCTGAACAGAATGGCCAGCAGAAAAATGACCGCCAGAATGATCGGAAGCGAGAGCAGCGCCAGACGGTTGGCGCTTTCCAGCGCCTTGAGATAGGCGGCTTCGTTAAAACGCGGGCTGACAAAAATCAGCGTGCGTTCCTCGCCAGTTACGGTTTGGTATACCGCCTTGGAAATGTCCCACTGTCCCTGATAGATGCCTTGCAACAGTTCAAACTCCCGGTCGGATAATTCCTCCAGCCAGGGGAACAAATCACCATCGACAATTTGGTAATTTTCGTCTACGATGCAGTAATTCAGGAAATCGGTCTCTCCGGTATCGTAATTATAATGATGCAGTGCGATATAGTAGTATTCGCCGCCCGGCATATTGGGCATTTCCTGCACGGTATAGTACAGGTCGGAGTCATATTCATTGATCATCCACAGGTCGTCCGCGTGAAAATGCTCTCGAAACTCATTGTCCGAGGCGTATAGGAGGTTGCTGTTCGCGTCAAACACCATAAACGCGCAGCCATTAAACCGGCGCATGGGGATGGAGGCAAAATCGTCCTGTTCGAGCGCCTCGCTGTATTGCAGCATATTGGCAAGGGTGGGAAAGGCGTTGTCCAGCCGCAACGAAATGAGTGCATTGAGCGCGGCATTACTGACAAACACCAGCAGCGAGCAGAGGATAAAATAAGAGATGCAGGTGCACAGGAAACTTTTTCCCAGCAGAAGTTTATTGGTCTTCAATTTTATAGCCCAACCCCCTGACTGTTTTGATATAGCGCGGATTGGCCGGATCGTATTCGATTTTGGCGCGCAGGTTGGAGATATGTACCATCATGGTGCTGTCATCGCTCTCGTAAAAGGTGCCGCCTACGCATTCGTACAGCTGCGCGCGGGTGAATACCCGGCCGGGACAGCGCATCATTTCCGCGATGATTTTCAGCTCGGTGGAGGTCAGCGGAACGGGCAGGCCGTTTTTGCGCAGCACAAATTTATCCGTGTCCAGCTCCAGCTCGCCCAGCGTCAGTATGCGCGGCGCAGCGACGGGCGCACTGTCCGCTCCCAGCTGATAATACCGGCGCAGCGCCGATTTGACATAAGCCACGACCTCGAGCGCGTTGAACGGCTTGGTGATATAGGCATCCGCGCCGATGTTCAGTCCGAGCACCTTGTCCGTGTCCATGCTCTTGGCTGACAGAATGATGATGGGCATGTTGCTGAATTCGCGCACGCGCTGGATCAGCTCGTAGCCGTTCAGGCCCGGCATCATGATATCTACCAGCGTCAGCGAGATCCCGCCTGCGCGGATGAGTGCAAGCGCTTCGGTGCCGTCCGTGACGGACTGCACGGAAAATTCGCTGCCCAGATACAGGGTCAGCAGCTCGATGATATCGCGGTCGTCCTCGGCAATCAGAATAGTATGCTTCAAGATTCTCTCTCCGTTTCTACCGCCCGACGGATATATCCGCCGGAAAAACCTTTTATTGACAGGCGCCTTGTGCGCTTTTTCTAATACTACTATAATCTTATGCCAATGGCAAGAGCCAGGGAGGGAAAAGGATTGACACAGGCTCTCGGCAGGGATTAAGATTATGCAAGGAAAGAAAGGATGTATGGAAATGAGGAAATCTTATGAAATCGACATGACGCGCGGGCCGCTGCTCAGTCAGCTGCTGCTGTTTGCGTTGCCGCTGATCTGTTCAGGCGTGCTGCAGCTGCTGTTCAACGCGGCGGATATCGTGGTTGTCGGCCGGTTTGCGGGCAGCCATGCAATGGCTGCGGTCGGTTCCACCAGCTCGCTCATCAGCCTGCTGGTCAACTTTTTTATCGGTATCTCGGTCGGTGCAAATGTGCTGGTGGCGCGCTTTTGCGGCGCAAACGACTATGATGACGCGCAGGAAACCGTGCAGACCGCGTTAATTACCGCGGTGGCGGGCGGCGTGATTCTGGTCGTGCTGGGCATTTGTCTGGCTCGCCCCATGTTGGAGTGGATGGCGACGCCGCCCGAGGTGCTCGATCAGGCGGTGCTGTACATGCGTATCTACTTTATCGGTATGCCTGCAACCATGCTGTATAACTTCGGCGCGGCGATTCTGCGCGCGGTGGGTGATACCCGTCGGCCGCTGTATTTTCTGCTGCTGAGCGGAGTGGCAAACGTGGTGTGCAACCTGTTTTTCGTCATTGTGCTGCATATGGGCGTGGCGGGCGTTGCAACGGCAACCGTGATTGCGCAGGTGATTTCTGCGGTGCTGATCGTGCTATGCCTGATGCGCGTGGACGGCATGTGCAACGTCAATCTCAAGCGGCTGCACTTCCATCGGGATAAATTTGCCCGCATTATGCAGGTCGGCCTGCCTGCCGGTCTGCAAAGCGTGATTTTCAATATCTCGAATGTGCTGATTCAGTCGTCGATCAACTCGTTCGGCGCCATTGTGGTTGCGGGCAACACCGCGGCAAGCAACATTGAGGGCTTTGTTTACACTTCGATGAATGCGCTGTACCAGACTTCGCTCAGCTTCACCAGCCAAAATCTCGGCGCAAAGCAGTATCACCGCATCGATCAGGTGCTGGTGCGCTGTCTGGTGATGGTGATTTTGATTGGTGTGGTGCTGGGCAACGGTGCGCATCTGCTGGGGCAAAGCCTGCTGGGCATTTATTCGACCGATCCAGAGGTCATTTCCTATGGTATGATGCGTCTGGGCGTGGTAAGCGTGACCTATTTCCTGTGCGGCATGATGGACGTTGTCGCGGGCAGCGTGCGCGGTCTTGGATATTCCATCCTGCCGATGCTGGTGTCGCTTGCGGGCGCGTGCGTGTTCCGTATCATCTGGATTTTTACGATCTTCCGGTGGCAGCACACGTTGTTCAGCTTGTATGTATCCTATCCGATTTCGTGGGCGCTGACCATCTGTGCGCATCTGGTGTGCTATTTCGTGGTACGGCGGCGGGTATTCCCGAAGGCTGGAATACAAAACGCCTGACCTCCGTTTGAAGTAAAAGCGCGCAAACCTTATGGTTTGCGCGCTTTTTGCATGCTTTTTGGGGTTTGTAGGTGGTTGCGACTGTTCAAAGTGACAAAAACTGAGACAAAAGGTAAAAAAAGCTGTGCAAGCAACAAGGACTGTGCTATAATGTGTCGTGAACTGTCTTGACACAACACTTGACAGATTGGAAACGCGGCAAAGAAGGGGTAACATGGACAAGATAAAAGAATTTCTCAAACGCAAGGATATCGTGATTTCGGTCAAGCGATACGGCATTGACGCGCTCGGCGCAATGGCGCAGGGCCTGTTCTGCTCGCTGCTGATCGGCACGATCATCGACACAGTAGGCAAGCAGCTGGGCATTCCGTTTCTGACGATGACGGTGGCCACGGTAAACGACACGGCCTATACGGTCGGCTCGCTGGCATCGGCCATGAGCGGCCCGGCAATGGCGGTTGCGATCGGCTATGCGCTGCACTGTCCACCGCTGGTGCTGTTTTCGCTCATCAGCGTAGGCTTTGCATCCAACGCGCTGGGCGGTGCGGGCGGCCCACTTGCGGTGCTGTTCGTGGCAATCATCGCAGCCGAGCTTGGCAAGGCAGTCGCAGGCGAAACCCGCATTGATATTCTGGCCACGCCCTTGGTGACCATCGGCGTGGGTGTGGGGCTTTCGGCCTGGTGGGCGCCTGCGTTGGGCGCTGCCGCGATGCAGGTGGGCGCGCTGATTATGTGGGCGACCAACTTGCAGCCGTTCCTGATGGGCATTTTGGTATCCGTGCTGGTGGGCATTGCGCTTACGCTGCCGATTTCCTCCGCCGCAATTTGTGCGGCGCTTGGCCTGACTGGACTGGCCGGCGGCGCGGCGGTCGCGGGTTGCTGTGCGCAGATGGTCGGCTTTGCGGTTATGTCCTTCCCGGAAAACCGCTGGGGTGGTCTGGTATCGCAGGGAATCGGTACCTCCATGCTGCAAATGGGCAACATCGTCAAAAATCCGCGCATTTGGATTGCGCCCATCTTGACCTCGGCAATCACCGGCCCGATTGCGACCTGCCTGTTCCGGCTGGAGATGAACGGTCCTCCGGTTTCCTCCGGCATGGGCACCTGCGGTCTGGTGGGCCAGATCGGTGTGTATACCGGTTGGCTGGATGATGTGGCCGCAGGCATCAAGACGGCCGTCACGGCGCAGGACTGGATTGGTCTGCTGCTGATTTCGTTCGTGCTGCCTGCTGTGCTGTGCCCGCTCATCAATCTGGCGCTGCGCCGCATCGGCTGGGTCAAGGACGGAGACATGACGCTGTAACAACTATAAGAAAAGCGTGCTGCACGATTGTGCAGCACGCTTTTTTATGAAATAAGACCTTTGTTTTGATCGTGCAGACGGGAAAGCTCCTGATTGAGCAAGTCCACTTCATGCTGAAGGCTGCGTACCTCCCACGAACGGTTGGATAGCGCGTGATTGAGGCTATTGATTTTCTCGTTTAAAACCTCGATCTGATCTTGCGCCCGGACGAGTTCCTGCAACTTGTTTTTCAGGTTGCTTTCCGTGTCCATCAATTGCTGTTCCAGTGAGCGCTTGTCTGCATCGCGTGCGCTGTTCTGCGGGCGGTAGTCATAAAATGCCACAAGATAGTACCAGCGTTTTTCGACTAAAGCTCCGGCCATGCGCATATACATGGTGCGGTTGGTTTCGTTCAGGCGGATGAGCGTTTGGTTGACACGTTTGGGGTCTGCGGCCACCTGAAGACGGTGGGCGGAAAGCTGGATGCGCTGCATCAGATCGCCGCTGACGTGATCGGCCAGACGGCCGGAATATCCCTGCTGGTCCAGATGGAACCGATGGAAGATATCTTCTCCGACGAACACGATGCGGAAATTTTCATCGATTAGAAGCGCATTCGGATAGTGCATAACGAAAAATTGCTGTAGGATGCGATGAATCGGCACGCCGAGCGGATAACCATCGGATTGGTGGGAGGACACCAGGCAGGAGCCGTATTCCCAACAGATATCGTCCTCGTCGTCCAGCTTATGCCAGATACCCGGACAGTCACGGTTGGCGGAGAAATGCATATGCCCATCGGTGAGCGGGTGGGAACTGGGCAAAAGCAGGCAGCCGGAGGGAATGAGACTGTGATAGAGTGTCTGGATCAGTCGGGCTTGACAGCTGGGACACAAAATGGAGACCAATCTGCGGCAGCATACCAGTTCGATCGTGGAGAAAGGCGGGTCAATCAGCGGATCGTATGGGGAAAAGACCACCATTTTGCGTATATCTGCGCAGATCTGAAAGCCGCCCTCCACCGGAATCAAATATTTTTCCAGCAGGGCTTGCGGAATGGACGCAACCTGACGCGGGGTGAAAAAGCCGTCTGTTCCCTCTTTGTGTGCCTCTAGATAGGCAGCATCGGTTGCGAAAATGCGCACGCTGTCGGAACAGTTGCTCTGCTCCTGAAATTCGGCAATCGCCATGGCCAGCGAAAAAGCCTCCTGCCCATCGGCGGCGCTGAGCGCCCATACGCGGATGGGGGTGCCGGGCGTGTGAATGCGGGGCAAAAGCTCCTTCTGGATGTAACGGTAAAATGCGGGATCGTCAAAAAAAGTGGGTGCAGGCGGCTGGATCGCATGCAGAAACTCCATTCGTCGTTCTTTGGATGCGGACATCAATCGGACAAAGGAGGAAACCGAGCGCAAATCATGCTGCTGCATATAATTCTGTACGGTTTGGCGGATATGCTCCGGCGCGTAGCGGGACAGATCCACGCCCATGGTGCGTTGGAACAGATCGGTCCAGCTTTCCATCAGATCGTCGGTCAGCGTACTGGCATTGGCAGGAGCTGGAACCGGAGGTTCCAGCGGTGCAGCGCCGGTGAGCTGGTCCACTGAGACATTCAGCAAGGCGGCAATTTTGACCATATTGCGGGCGGAAGGCTGGGCCTGTCCGTTTTCCCAGCGGGAGATAGCCTGTCGGCTGACGCCGATGTTTTCCGCCAGATATTCCTGCGTCAAATGCAGCTGAGTTCTGGCAAGCTGGATATAGTTTGCAACTTTCATGGTCAATGTCACCTCATAAGTTTATTATATCACTTGAATTTGCGTTGACAAGCGGGGGTAAGGTGTTGCTTTTGTTGAAATGGGACAATTGGGACGTAAAGTTCGATTTACATGGTTGATAAAATATTTGCAAAATGGAAAGTTTCACACGTAAAAATGCCTCAACATAAGAACGGGAAAACATGAAATTGTGCAATCAGTGAAATCAAGGGTTGCATGGATACGACTACCCAATATCAGAACGAAATCCTGTCGTTGGCTGCCAGCTTTGCACAAGAGGATCAGGACAGCGCCTATGTCGTTTATCGGGATCACTACGCGCCTGCGTTTGATGAGATGGATGCGCTGGTCACGCAACTGATGGAGCAGGTGGATACTGCGGTAAATGACGCGCAGCAGAGCGCGGTTCGGGTCAAGTCAACCGCCGAGGTGTTGTTATCGGTGGTGTTGGTGCTGGCTATTCTGATTGCCATCATTGCCAGCCGAATGCTGACCAAAGCCATTGTATCGCCCTTGAAAGAGATCGACATCGCCATGCAGAATGTGGCGGAGGGCGAGTTTGATCGAGCGGTAGTCCAGTATCAGTCGAAAGACGAGTTAGGGCGTTTGGCAGACAGCATCCGACTGACCATTCAGAAGCTGTCCTTCATCATTGACGATCTGGATCGGGGTCTGGCGGCCATTGCCGAGGGCGATTTCACCAGGCACAGTGATAATGACAACATCTATACCGGCAGTTACAGCAAGCTGGCCGGATATGCTTATAAGACCATACACGATCTCAATGCGACGCTGTGGAAGATCAACACGGTGGCGGATGATGTGGCGACCGGCGGCGAGCAGGTAGCCAGCGGCGCGCAAGCGCTCAGCGATGGCGCTACCCAGCAGGCAAGCGCCGTGCAGCAGTTGACCGCCACCATCGACGAGATCGCCCGCCACATCAACAAAAATGCCGAAAGCGCGGCCAAAGCGCGTGCGCAGGCGGACAGCGCCAACCATGAAGTGGCAAAGAGCAACCTGCAGATGAAGGAAATGATTCAGGCGATGGACAGTATCAATATCGCCTCCGACAAGATCGGTAAAATCATTAAGACCATTGAGGACATTGCTTTCCAGACCAACATTCTGGCACTCAATGCCGCGGTAGAAGCGGCGCGGGCCGGTGTGGCCGGCAAAGGCTTTGCTGTGGTGGCCGATGAGGTGCGCAATTTGGCGCATAAGTCCTCGGAGGCGGCGCAGAGCACGACAGAACTCATTCAGGAATCGATCCAGACGGTGGAGAACGGCACGAACATTGCGCATATGACCGCACAGAACATGGAGCATGTGGTGGCAGATGTGGCGCAGGCGGTGCACCGGATTGACGAAATCACACAGGCTACGCAGGAGCAGGCGGCCACGCTGTCGCAGGTGACGACCGGCGTGGATCAGGTTGCCAATGTGGTGCAGACTACTTCTGCGACGGCGCAGCAGTCCGCGGCGGCCAGCGAGCAGCTTTTCGGGCAGGCCAGTATGCTCAAGCAGTTGCTGTCCGTATTCAAGTTCAATAACGATGCGGGCAATGAAAAACAAGCGCATACCTGAGCCAGGTACAGTGCATAAAGCAAAGGGAGGCAGCTTCTGTGAGAAGCGCCTCCCTTTTTGGTGCGGAAAATCCCAATAAAAAGCGTTTATAAAGTGCCGAGCGCGGGAATAAATCGCGCAAGGAAAAAGAAAAGGATCGGGAAAATCACTGCAGGCAGTAGGTTGCCGACCTTGACCTTTTTGTCGAACATCAGGTTAAAGCCGATGGCGAAAATGAGTACCGAGCCGATGCAGGACACCTGACTGATGAGTGCATCAGTCAGCCACGGACGGATGAAGCGCGCCAGAAGCGTGATGCCGCCCTGATAGATAAGCAGCGGCAGGATAGATAGATAAACGCCTTTGCCGAGCGAGGCGGCAAAGATCACCGAGGATACGCCGTCGAGCACAGCTTTGGCGATCAAGATGGACGGATCACCGTTGAGCCCGTCCTCCAGCGCGCCGACAATCGCCATTGCGCCCACGCAGAACAGAAGAGAGGCGGCCACAAAGCCCTGCACGAACTTTCCGTCCTCGCTGCTGCCGGAAAAACGGGTTTGACACCATGAACCAAAGTCATTGAGCCGTGTTTCGATATCCAGCGCTTCACCAACTACTGCTCCCAGCACCAGACTAAGCACCAGCAGCATGGTGTGTTGCGTGGAAAGCGCGCCGTCCTCGATGGTCAGCAGACCGCTCGCCGCGCCGCCGATGCCGATGAAGAATGTGCACAGGCCGAGCGCCTGCATGATGGTGGTTTCAAAACGCCGCGGCAGTCCGCCCTTGAGGAAAACGCCGAGCGTGGTTCCCGCAGCGATGGTGGCGCAGTTGACAATGGTGCCCAGTCCGATCATTTCGTGTATTACCCCTCTTTTGCTTTAGTGTACTAAAATTCATTGTACGGCAAACGGGGAACAATGTCAATTCTTTTCCGTGTTCAATTGCGGCGGCGGTATTCTTCATAGGCTGCGATTGCGGCGGTGACCGCGGAACAGAACAGGAAGATCACCCAGCCCGGATGCCACAGACCGAAGAACACGCCGATGCACACATATACGGCCGCCGCAACCGGAAATGCAACCGAGGCGAACAGTGTACTGACCGGATGTTTCCGGTCGTCATCGGCTTCGGCATCCGCATCGTCATCGCGGCCAAGACCGTACAGTTCGCGGTAGTAGTCATCTTTGCGGCCGGACAGAATGCACAAAGCCACGCCTGCCGCGATCATGGCGAACATCACAAAGGTGCCGGGTGTTTCGCGGGGCAGCGCATCATTAAAAAAAGAGCGGGTGAATGGCGACAGGATGAACAGCGCGACCGCGATTGCAATCATAATGTGCTTGCGCGTTTGGTAGCGGCCATACTCCTGTACAACGGCAGGGTCGGGCTGTGCGCTTTCCGCGTGCGGTACAGCGCTCGGCTCTGCGGGCGCTGGTTCATCGGCAAAGCCGAATGTCGCGCGCAGCTCGTCTGCTGAGCCTATGGATGCAATGACAATGCCGGTCGCCTCGGCTTCGTTTTTGCCCTCTTCCAACAGGGCGTGATACTTTTCTTCCAAATTCGACAGCATATCGGCTTTGATGCGCTGCGTATCCGCGTTCTGCGGCAGTGTGGCGAACAATGCTTCTATATAGTTACGAATCGTTTCCATTTCCCGTATCCTCCTTTGTAAAACGGTCGATCACAGTTTGAAGTACGCGCCATTCCGCACATTTGGCGGCATAAGCACGGCGGCCTTCATCTGTGATAGTGTAATAGGTGCGCGGCCTGCCCTGCGTTTCGCTGCCTTGATAGGGCACAATGTAGCCCTGCTTTTCCAGCCGCCCGAACGCGGAATACAGCGTGGTTTCCTTGATCGGGTATTCGCCGCCGCTGCGCCGCTCAATTTCGCGGGAGATTGCGTAGCCGTAGGAGTCGCCTTCGCACAGCAGGCACAGGATCAGCATGTCGTTGTAGCCGCGCATCACATCGCTTCCCAGCATGGCTGCCGCCTCCTTTCTACTTCATCTGATGGAGTAATAGTAACATGATTACTACGACAGGTCAAGTAGTTTATGCAAAACAACACCAAAAAGAAAAGCGGCCCGTTCAGGGCCGCTTTGCGCGTTTTTCAGCAGTTTTCCAGATCAATAATCAGCTTTTTGCAGTAGGAACAGTGCCACGCACGCGCCTCAGCGCGCTGCGTGGGTGTGTGGGAGCCGACGGTCAGTCCCCCGCAGGCCCACAGGCCGAACAGCATCTTTTTGTCCTGCGGCTGCCAGCGCAGCGCCTTGTGATCGCCCAGTAGTTTGCCGTCGAGCATTTCTTTTCCGCAGTAAGGACATTGCATCATCGGTCATACCTCCCTGAAAAACATGTCGGTGGGTGGAATAAGTCATGGCAGGCAGAAAGGGGTTTTGCGGAAGTGGTCGCCGCCCACGCGCAGCATCGGGTCAGGATAGGCGAGGGCATACAGATCATCCGCAAGCGCATCGTGCGCAAGAACAGGCTGCAATACATCCGGCAGGGCGCGTTCGGTGACCGGCTTGACGATAACCGGCAGCGTGCAAGTGTCCTTCATGCGTCGCAGGACCTCGCGGCCGCGCGCACCAACCGCCAGCACACGGACATACTCCGCCGTCGGTGGGATATCGGTCGGCAGGTCGAGCCACGTCCGCATGAGCGCGCGGCGCACCCGGGCGAGCGGGTAGCGGCGGGTCTGGGCAGCAGTACAGACTGCGGCAACACTGGTGTTGTCGCGGATGGCTGCCCAAAGGCGGTTTTCCAGTCCGTCGCTCCCGCAATAGCGGGCAAGGTCGGCGGGGGAGAGCCGCCGCAGATGCGCGAGTATGGCCTGATCGACCACGTTTCGCGTGACGGGAGCTGCACCTTGCTGGATTACCTGCGCGAGCACGGCAAAAGACGCCTCCGGCATCAGCGGACGGCAGGCATCCACATCGCCTTGTGCAATCAGCCCCCGCAGATAGGACGCCGAGGGCAGGCCGTCTGCCGGGCGATCGCTGTCATGTGCGCCGCCCGCGCGCAAAATGGCAAGCGGCTGGATCGGGCTGCCCAGCGTGTCCAGCGCGCACAGATACTCGACCGCGAGCGTGTTGTTCGGGGTGGCAAGCAGCGCACCGGCTTCGGGGTCGGCAGCGCTGACCGCCTGCTGCACGGCGGCGGCATAGGGCAGCCCGGCGGCGAGCGCTTGCCGCAATGCGTCTGCGTGTTCGCCTTCCGCACGGGACAGGTCGGCGGCGCGCTGCAGCAGCGCGAGATCAGCCTGCTCCGCACCGAAAGAGAGGTGCGTGACGCATCCAAGCGCATCCAGCAGCGAAACCGCGCCGAACGCAAAGCCGGACGCCGACCACAAACAGGCGGAAAGCGGCGTTTCCAGCACCAGATCTGCGCCGCACCGCACAGCGGCTTCCGCGCGGAGGTACTTTTCCATGACCGCAAGGTCGCCGCGCTGGACGAAATTGCCGCTCATCGCGCACACGATGGCCGTATCCGCGCCCAGCGCGCGGCGGGTTTCGGCAAGGTGATGCGCGTGTCCCGCGTGAAACGGATTATATTCGGCCACAACGCCGCAGACGGTCATAAACAGGCTCCTTTAAATTGCAAATGCACAGGCGCACGGTATAAAATTTGGCTTGTACATTTACGCTAAATCGTGTAATATAAGAGTATAACATTATTATATCGGCTTCCGCGGCTTTGTGCAAGCCGCCAAATACGGCAAAAGGGAGTTTTGCAAATGAAAGTTCTGGTTATCAATGCCGGCAGCTCTTCGCTCAAGTATCAGCTGCTCGACACCGAGTCCGGCGAGGTTATGGCCAAGGGCCTGTGCGAGCGCATCGGCATCGACGGCGTATTGACCCACACCGGCAACAAGTCGGATGAGAAATTTAAGTTTGATATTGCAATGCCGACGCATAAGGAAGCAATCCAGTCGGTTATCAATGTACTGCTCGATCCCGAAAAGGGCGTCATCTCCTCGATGAGCGAGATCGACGCGGTCGGTCACCGCGTGGTACACGGCGGCGAGTTCTTCTCGGACAGCGTCATCATCACCGAAAAGGTCATCAAGGCGATCGAGGACTGCGTACCGCTCGCACCGCTGCACAATCCGCCCAACCTGATCGGCATTCAGGCTTGCCGCGACGTTATGGGCCCGGACGTTCCGATGGTTGCTGTGTTCGACACCGCGTTCCATCAGACCATGCCGCAGTCGCATTACATGTACGCGATTCCGTATGAATACTATGAGAAGTACAAGATTCGCCGCTACGGCTTCCACGGCACCAGCCACAAGTATGTTTCCCAGCAGGCTGCTGAGATGCTCGGCCGTCCGCTCGAGGAACTGCGCCTGATTACCTGCCATCTGGGCAACGGCTCTTCTATCTGCGCGATCAACCGCGGCAAGAGCTATGATACCTCGATGGGCTTCACCCCGCTGGACGGTCTGCCGATGGGCACCCGCGCGGGCAACCTAGACCCGGCTATCATCGAATTCCTGGCCGAGCATGAGAACATCTCTGCGGCAGATGTAATCAATATCCTCAACAAGAAGTCCGGTATGCTGGGCATTTCGGGTGTTTCGTCCGACTTCCGCGATCTGGACGCTGCCATTGCCGACGGCAATGCGCGTGCGGCGCTGGCCAAGGAAATGTTCAACCTGTCGGTTAAGAAGATCATCGGCTCGTACATCGCGGAGATGGGCGGCGTAGATGCCATCATCTTCACCGCGGGCGTGGGCGAGAACGACCGTTCGGTTCGCTGGGACGTTTGCGAGCACATGGAGTATCTCGGCATCAAGATCGACCCGGAGAAGAACAAGTACCGCGGCAAGCAGATGGATATTTCCATCGACTGGGCGCGCGTGCGTGTGCTGGTCATCCCCACCAATGAGGAACTGATGATCGCCATGGACACCGAGCGTCTGGTAAACGAAGCAAAGTAACAAAGAAAAACAGAAAAACGGGGCGGGGCAACAAGGCTTTGCCCTGTTTTTCTGCCGTCAGGGAGGATAATATGCAGCAAACCGATCTCCGTCAGGAGAGAAAATACTGTGCGCGGCTGGGATGGGCCTTGACGCTGACAATGATATGTGCGATTGTGTGGCAGGTGGGGCTGATGGGGTTGATGCTCGCCGGACGGCTGGCGGGCGGCATGAGCACCTATATGCTGCTGGCGCTGGTGGGATATTATCTGCCTGCGCTGCCGCTGTCCTATTGGCTGTGCCGCCGGATACCAGTGACAGCGCCTGTGCGGCGGCCGCTGACCGTGCGCTTGCTGGTGCGCTGGTTTGTCATCGGCATCGGGCTGATGTGGGTCGGGTCGCTCACCGGCTCGTGGCTGAACGATCTGGTCTATCAGGTGGCGCATTTGGAAACCGTCGATTTGGTGACTGAAACCTTTAACGAAATGCCGATGGCGGTCGTGCTGCTGGGCGCGTGCGTGCTCGGCCCGCTGTGCGAAGAACTGCTGTTCCGCGGCCTGCTGGCCGGACGGCTGACGCGGTATGGTCAGAAGCCGGCGGCGTTCGTATCCGCGCTGCTTTTTGGATTGTACCATGCCAACCTGTCGCAGTTTTTCTATGCGTTTTTGCTCGGTCTGCTGCTCGCCTATGCGTATTTTTACACTGGAAAGCTCAAAACATCGGTCGTGCTGCACATGCTGTTTAATTTTTACGGGTCGTTTATCGTGTTCCTGCTGCCCGAGGACGGCGTGCTGCCTGTGCTGTACGGGCTGAGCTGGCCGGTGCTGACCATTGTGGGCGCGGTGCTGCTGGTGCGTGGTCGGACGCGGCAGGTGTGGGAGCACGGCCCGTGCGAGCCGTCCATGTGGGTGGTGTTCGGCAGCGTCGGCATGACGCTGGCAATCATCCTCTGTTTTGTGCAGACGGCAACCATGTATGTATTTTAGAAAGGCGGAAGAAATAGACAATGCGAGTGGATTTGCATATGCACACCGGGTATTCAGCGGATGCTGCATCTCCGCAGACAGTGGCGGATAAGGTGCGCGCTTGCCGTGCGGCGGGGCTGAATATCATCGGCATCACCGATCATCTGGATTTTTACCGCACTCGCGGTCCGGCGGAAAACCGGGATGCGGAAGCCTGCCTGCGTGATGTGCGGGCGGCCAAAGAAGCGGCTGAGGGGATTGAGGTGCTGGTTGGGATTGAGATCGGCCAGATCCACGTGGACCCCGCGGCAGATGATTTCGTGCGCGGGCACAAACTGGACATGGTGATCGGCTCGCTGCACGCCATGCCCAACGATCTGGATATCTACTTTCATGACTACGAGCATCTGGACTGCGATGCGTTTTTGCAGGAATATTTCGATCAGGTGCTGGAAATGGAGGCGCACGGCGGCTTCGATGTGCTGGCGCACATCGACTATCCGCTGCGCGTGATGAAGCACGGCGATTATGTGCCGTCGTTCGATCAGTACATGGACCGCGTCGAGCAGGTGCTGCGCGCGTGCATCGATCATGGTTATGCGCTCGAGCTGAATGCCGCGGGACTCGCTGGATGGCAGAAAAAGGTCGGCCCGCCGCAGAACATCCTGTATGAATACCGCCGCATGGGCGGCGAGCGCATTTCCATCGGTTCGGATTCGCATACGCTGGACACGGTCGGCCGTGGCGTGGCGGACTGCACAGCCAACGCGCTGGACGCGGGCTTCACGACCGTCACCGTGTTCCGCGGCCGCAAGCCGGAAGCGGTGTCATTAACAGAATAAGCAGGGAGAAATCATGTTATTTCACAATAAAACCGAAATCACGCACGCCGAAGCCACCGTGCAGGGGCGCGCGAAGATCAATCTGACGCTGGATGTGACCGGCCGCCGCGACGACGGCTATCATACGGTTAAAATGGTAATGCAGTCGGTTACGCTGCACGATACGGTCAAGGTGGAGATCACCCATGGCGAGAAAAAGCCGCGCGGCATTGTGCTCAGCTGCAATTTGCCCTATCTGCCGCTGGACGAGCACAATCTGGCTTACCGCGCAGCGGATCTGTTCTATCAGCAGACAGGTACGCTGCTGGAAACGTGTGAAATCCATATCGAAAAGCGCATTCCGGTCGCTGCGGGGCTGGCCGGAGGCTCGACCGACGCGGCGGCGGTGCTGCGTGCGCTCAATACGCTGCATGAAACCGGTTTGACCGATGATGAGTTGTGCGAGATGGGGCTGAAACTCGGTGCGGATGTGCCGTATTGCCTGCGCGGCGGCACGATGCTGGCCGAGGGCATCGGGGAAGAACTGACCGCCCTGTCACCCATGCCGCATTGCTGGGTCGTGCTGTGCAAGCCGCCGTTCGGGGTCTCCACCAAAGAGGTTTATACCGAAATCGACGCAATCGAGCTCAAACATCGGCCGGATACAGCGGGTATGATTCGCGCGCTGGAAAACAGCGACTTCGCAGGGGTGTGTAAACGTCTGAGCAACGTGATGGAGCTGGTGACCGCCACCAAGCGCCGCCAGATCGGTGAGATCAAGGCGTGCCTCGAGGAAAACGGCGCGGACGGTACGCTGATGAGCGGCTCCGGGCCGACCGTATACGGTCTGTTTTCGGATGAGGGCCGCGCCAAAACCGCGGCGAAAATGTTGTCCCGCCGCTTTGCGGACACTTTCCTGACCGAAACTGTATAACAAACCCGCCTTCCGGGCATACTGGGGACACCAGATGACGGAAGGCGGTATTTTTTATTACAGAACAGAACAAACGCGCGATTATAGCGGTGGCAACCGCGTGCAGCGTGCTGCTGGCAGGGGCGTTTGCGCCGCCGCAGCCCAAAAGCGCATGGTGGTGCACGGCGTTTTCCGTCACCTGCGACGAGGCGGCGGCGCCGTCGGAAAACAGCGATACGGTTACATTTCGGTGCAAATTGGCCGATTGGTGGCAGGAGATCATGGGATAAAACTTGCCGCGCCTATCCCTCTGTGGTATAATAGCCGCAAAGCGGCATTGCTGTTTTCTACCGGAAATCGGCCGCAAACCTACCAACGGAGGAAAAACATGAAGATTATCAATGAAAAGGGCAAGCTGTTCGGCGTGATTAACATTGTCGATCTGCTTGTGCTGGTGGCGGCGATCGCCGTCATTGCGGGCGTAGGCTATAAGCTGTTTGCACCGCAGATTGCAAATGCAGCCGCAAAACAGGTCCCCATGACCGTCACCATCCGCGTGCGCGGCGCAACACCCTTCCTGGTGCAGGAGGTGCAGCGCAACAGCCAGATCGGCAAGAAGATCGTCAGCGGCAGCTCGTATACCGATGCGGTCATCACGGACATGCAGATTCAGGACTATGTGCAGCAGGTAACCACGGCGGATGGCAGCATTGTCGATGCGCTGGACCCGAGCAAGAAGGATCTGGTATTTACGATTGAAACCACGGTGGCAGAGGGTACAGCAGCGCCTTCCATCGGCACGCAGGAGGTGCGCGCGGGCCGTACGTTTATTGTAAAGACCAACGACTTTGAGACGACCGGCAACATCGACATGGTCGATATCGCGGATTCAGCGGAATAAGCCTATGAAAGCGATTTTTCAAAACAGCCTGCTGGTGCGGGCAGTGCTGCGCTTGCGTGAGTGGTATCACGAGGGCGCAATCGCGGGATTTTTCCGGAAAGTCGCGGACGCATATCCGGATTCCCGGTTCCGTCGGCTGTGGGATGGCTTTTGCGCCGCGCCCATCTGTACGGCGGCCAACAGCCGCTATGCGCGTGTGATCGCCGCGCTGCGGCGTTTTGTCGAGCATTTGGGTGACGCAGCCGCGCAAAGCCTGATTTATCGGCTTTGCCTTGCCATCTGGAAGCCGGTTTCGACCTTCCTTGGGGGCGGCGTGGTCGGTCGGGTGTTCCGGTTCTTCGGGGTGCGGGGCCTGCTGCTCGTATGTTTGGCGATGTATCTGCCGCTCGATTATTTCATCCGTAACTTTATCCCCATCGCTGTGATCGGCTCAGTATGGGACGAATGCCTGATGCTCGCGGCGTTTGCCTACATCCTTTGGCACACCGCGATGCGTCGCGCGCCGCTTCAGTCGCGCGCAACGCCTGTGGATGCTTATCTGCTGCTGTTCATCGGCGTGGGCTTTTTCCTGATGTGCGCGGTTTCGCCCTATCCGTCCATTGCGCTTGACGGCTTGCGCGCGGTGGTGCAGTATCTGTTCTGGTTCTTCCTCGTCATGCGCCTGATCGAGGATGACCGTGATTTCGCCATCTTTTACGGCGCGCTGCTTGCCATGGTCATCCCGATCACGCTGCACGGCATTTATCAGTATATTGTCGCCGCGCCCATTCCGGCGGGCTGGGTGTCCCAGACCGAGGAAAGCGTGCGCACGCGCGTCTATTCGCTCACCGGCAGCCCGAATATCATGGGCAGTTTGCTGGTGCTGTTTGCGCCGATGGCAGCGGGACTTGCGTATTACTGCAAAAAAATGTGGGTCAAGGTGTTGGCGATTGGCGTGACCGGCATGATGTGCCTGTGCTGCATCTTCACGTTCTCCAAGGGCGCGTGGGGCGGCTTGGCGGTTGCCGTGATCGTGTTTGCGATCTTCCTCGACCGCCGTCTGATTGCGCTGATGGCTGTGGCCGGTGCGGGTGCGCTGATTGCCATCCCGTCGATTGCAAACCGCATCACCTATATGTTCACCGCGGACTATATGGAGGCCAGCCAGCGGGCGGGCCGTATGGTGCGCTGGGAGACCGGCCTCAACCTGCTGCATGAGTCTAACCCGTGGCTGGGCTTCGGACTCGGCCGCTTCGGCGGCGCGGTTGCCATGCAGAACAAGATCATCGAAGAGACGGACACCTTCGAGTATTTCTACATGGATAACTATTATCTGAAAACGCTGGTGGAGATGGGCTATCTCGGCCTGATCTTCTTCATCATCCTACTGATCGGCATGGTGCTCTGGTGCCTGCGCGCAATCGGCCGAACGAATTTCAACCAGACCGACCGCACCCGTGTGCTTGCGGTTTCCATGTTTGCAGGCATGTGCGGTGTGCTGGTGCACTGCTATTTCGAGAATATCTTCGAGGTGCCGTACATGATGGCCTACTTCTGGAGCATGGCGGCGGCAATATTGTATCTGGGATATTTTCGCAAAAAGCACAATGGATAGTGCAGTGAATCCTTGACTGGTCTATACCACTTTGGACGAATTACACCAAAAACACATCAAAAGGACGGCAAAACATGCGTTTTGCCGTCCTTTTTTGCGCACTTTACACAATCCTTTTTGCTTAACATGGATTTTACAAACACGGGCTTTTGGATTTTACATTGCCCCCGTAATATATGCTTGTAACGAAAAACAAGATCTGAATGAAAAGGAGAAATTCAAGTTATGAAAAAGAGTGTATCCCTGCTTCTGGCAGGCCTGATGCTGTGCGGTGCGCTGGCTGGCTGCGGCGGCAATGATTCCTATGGCGCAGGCGAGAGCGGCACGGACGATAGCGCTGCTTCCACCGGCACTTCCGGCGCGATCACGGTCATCTCCCGTGAGGACGGTTCTGGCACGCGCAGCGCATTTGTAGAGCTGACCGGCGTGGAAGACGACAACGGCGACAACACCACGGTTGATGCGGAAATCGCCAACAAGACCGATGTAGTGCTGACCAGCGTAGCTGGCAACGAGAGCGCGATCGGCTATGTTTCGCTCGGCTCCCTCAATGGTACCGTCAAGGCCGTTCAGGTAGACGGCGTAGACGCTACGGTAGAAAACGTCAAGAGCGGCAGCTACACGCTGTCCCGTCCGTTCAACATTGCCACCAAGGGTGAGCCGACCGGCGTTGCCAAGGATTTCATCAACTTCATCCTGAGCGCTGACGGTCAGGCGATCGTAGAAGAAGAGGGCTACATTAAGGTTAACGACGAAGCCGCAGCCTTCACCACGGACGGCTCGGAAGGCCAGATCGCTGTCGGCGGTTCCTCCTCGGTTTCCCCGGTGATGGAAAAGCTGATCGAGGCTTACAAGGCTGTCAACCCGAAGGCACAGATCGATCTGCAGACCTCTGACTCCACCTCCGGCATGACCGGCGCAATGGACGGCACCTTTGCCATCGGCATGGCTTCGCGTGAGCTCAAGGACGAGGAGAAGGCTGAACTGACCGGTACCTCCATCGCGCTGGACGGCATCGCGGTTGTTGTCAACCCGGCAAACACCGTTAGCAATCTGACGATGGATCAGATCAAGACCATCTACACCGGCGAGACCACCGACTGGGCCGACGTAGCTGCGTAACAAATAACCGAACAAGGGAAAGCAGGGCGAAATCCGTTTCGCCCTTTCCCACTGTCTATGGGGTGAAAACATGAACGAATCCGCAACCAGGCAGAAGAGCGACATGAAAAACCTGCTCGAAATCGTGATGCACGGCGTGTTTTTTGTCTGCGCGCTTGCGTCCATTCTTGCGGTAGCTCTGATCTGCGTTTTCCTGTTTGCCAACGGCATCCCCGCCATCCGCGAGATCGGCGTGCTGGACTTCCTGACCGGCACGACCTGGAAGCCGGGCAATGACGTTTACGGCATCCTGCCGATGATTGTCGGCAGCATTTACATCACGGCTGGCGCCATCGTCATCGGCGTGCCGATCGGCCTGCTGACCGCGATCTTTATGGCATTCTATTGTCCCAAGCGCATCTACGGTGTGCTCAAGCCCTGCACCGAGCTGCTGGCCGGTATTCCGTCCATCGTGTACGGCTTTTTCGGCATGGTGGTCATTGTACCGACGGTGCTCGATGTAGCGAAGTTTTTCGGCTCGAAGATCTCCTCTGGCTCAACCATCCTGTCCGCGTCCATCCTGCTGGGCATCATGATCCTGCCGACCATCATCGGTGTGTCCGAAGCGGCGCTGCGCGCCGTGCCGAACGCATACTATGAGGGTGCGGTCGCCATGGGTGCGACCCATGAGCGCGCGATCTTCTCGGTCATGCTGCCGGCAGCGAAATCCGGCGTGCTTGCCGGTATCGTGCTGGGCATCGGCCGTGCGATCGGTGAGACGATGGCGGTCATCATGGTCGCGGGCAACCAGCCGCGCCTGACGGGCAGTCTGCTCAAGGGCATTCGCACGATGACGGCGAATATCGTCATCGAAATGGGCTACGCGACCGGCCTGCACCGCGAGGCACTGATCGCCACGGGTGTGGTTTTGTTCGTGTTCATTCTACTCATTAACCTGACGTTCTCGGTGCTGAAAAGGAGGAAGGACGCATGACAACCGAAGCGACTTCTGCCGCGAAGAAAACGGCGGTTCAGGCGGCGGAAAAGAAGCCGCGCGTCTATGGCCGCGGCAAAGCACGCCTGCAAAAAGGCTTGGTTTATGGCGCGGCAATCCTCACCTTTGCTGTGCTGCTGTTCCTGATCGCGTACATCCTCATTAACGGCGTGCCGCATCTCAAGCCGTCCCTGTTCGAGTGGACGTATAACTCGGATAACGTATCCATGATGCCGGCCATCATCACGACCGTGGAGATGACTCTGCTCGCGCTGCTGCTGGCGGTGCCGTTCGGCCTGTTCACCGCGGTGTACCTCAATGAATATGCGTCCCGCGGCAACAAGCTGGTAAACGTCATCCGCATCACCACTGAGACGCTGTCCGGCATTCCGTCGATCGTTTACGGCCTGTTCGGTATGCTGTTCTTCGTCACCCAGCTGCACTGGGGCTATTCGCTGCTGGCAGGCGCCATGACGCTGGCAATCATGATTCTGCCGCTCATCATGCGCACGGCGGAAGAGGCGCTCATCTCGGTGCCGGACACCTACCGCGAAGGCTCGTTCGGCCTGGGCGCGGGCCGTCTGCGCACGGTGTTCCGCATCGTGCTGCCCAGCGCTATGCCGGGCATCCTGTCGGGCATCATCCTAGCGATCGGCCGTATCGTGGGCGAGACCGCGGCGCTGATCTTCACCGCCGGTACGATGGCGCAGATTCCGGGACTGTTCCAGTCCGGTCGTACGCTGGCCATTCATATGTATGTGCTGTCCGGCGAGGGCCTGAATATGAACGAAGCCTATGCCACCGCGGTGGTTCTGCTGGTGGTTGTGCTGCTGATGAATACGATTTCGGCCCTTGTTGCCAAAAAGCTGACCAAAAAGTAATCGGAGGAAGCTATGGAACAGAATAAAATTGAGATTCGGGACATGAACCTCTATTATGGGGACTTCCATGCCCTGCATGATATAGATCTGGATATCAAAGCCAACGAGATCACGGCGTTCATCGGGCCGTCCGGCTGCGGCAAATCGACGCTTCTGCGCTCGCTCAACCGCATGAACGATTTGGTGGAGGGCTGCAAGATCACGGGCGACATTCGGCTCGACGGCGAGGACATTTATCACGACTGCGACGTCAATATCCTGCGCCGCCGTGTGGGCATGGTGTTCCAAAAGCCCAATCCGTTCCCGATGTCCATTTACGACAATATTGCCTACGGCCCGCGCACGCATGGCATCAAGAGCCGCGTCAAGCTGGACGAGATCGTTGAGACCTCGCTGCGTCACGCCGCAATCTGGGACGAGACCAAGGACTGCCTGAAAAAATCCGCGCTGTCCATGTCGGGCGGCCAGCAGCAGCGTATCTGCATCGCCCGCGCGCTTGCGGCCAATCCGGAAGTGCTGCTGATGGACGAGCCGACCTCTGCACTCGATCCGATTTCTACTGCAAAGATCGAAGACCTTGTACTCGAGCTGAAAAAAGATTATACTATCGTTATGGTCACGCACAATATGCAGCAGGCCACCCGCGTATCCGATACGACCGCGTTTTTTCTGCTCGGCGATATGATCGAGGTCGGGGAAACCGAAAAGCTGTTCTCCATGCCGACGGATAAGCGCACTGAGGACTACATCACGGGGAGGTTTGGCTGATGAGAAACCGCTTCGATTCGCAGCTTTTGGAGCTGAACAACGAGCTGATTGCCATGGGTGCACTGTGCGAAAACGCGATTGCAAGCTCGGTCAAGGCGCTGCTCGGCGGCGACACCAAGCTGGCCGCATCCGCCATCCGCATCGATCAGGAGATCGACCGCAAGGAGCGCGAGATCGAGTCCATGTGCTTAAAGTTGCTGCTGCAGCAGCAGCCGGTGGCAAGCGACCTGCGTCTGATCTCTTCCGTTCTCAAGATGATTACGGATATCGAGCGTATCGGCGATCAGGCGAGCGACATCGCGGAGATCGTCACGTATCTGTCCGGCGCGTGCGGTCACAACGCCCATATTGAGCAGATGGCGCAGGCGACCATCAAGATGGTCACCGACAGTCTGGACGCCTTTGTGCGCCGTGATCTGACGCTTGCTTGGAGCGTCATTGAGTACGACGATGTGGTTGACAACCTGTTTGCCGAGTGCAAGAAGGATCTGATTGCAGAGATCGCGCAGAATGCGGATGACGGCGAGCGCGTGCTGGATATCCTGATGATCGCCAAGTATCTGGAGCGCATCGGGGATCACGCGACCAATATTGCCGAGTGGGTGGAGTTTTCCATCACCGGCACGCACAAGACCCCGGCAAGCAGAGATACGATATAAAAGGTTTGGAACTGGCTGCGCAGAGCAGCTTTGAGGAGGAAACGCAATGATTTATTGCGTGGAGGACGATGCAGGCATTCGGGAACTAGTCGTCTATACGCTGCAAAACACGGGCATGGAAGCCCGTGGATTGGAGGACGGCGGCGCGCTGTTTGCAGCGCTGCGCGAGAAAAAGCCGCAGCTGATTCTGTTGGATATCATGTTGCCGGGCGAGGATGGCATCAGCATCCTGCGTCGCCTGCGCGATACACAGGAGACAGCGGATATTCCGGTCATCCTGTTGACGGCGAAAAATACTGAGTATGACAAGGTGGTCGGGCTGGACAGCGGCGCGGATGATTATGTCGCCAAGCCCTTCGGCATGATGGAGCTGGTGGCGCGCATCCGCGCGGTGTTGCGTCGCACGCAGGCCGAACCGGGCGGCGAAGAACAAGCCCGGCTGCTGGTGGCAGGAGAGATCTGCGTGGACGAGCGCGCGCACAGTGTATTCGTCGGCGAGCGCGAAGTGCAGCTGACGCTCAAGGAGTATCAGCTGCTGTGCCTGCTGATGAAAAATCGTGGTGCGGTGCTTACGCGCGATGTGCTGCTCGAAAATATCTGGGGCTACGGCAACGAGAGCGAAACCAGAACGGTGGACGTGCACATCCGCACCCTGCGGCAAAAGCTGGGCACGGCAGGGGCGATGATTGAAACCGTGCGCGGCGTTGGCTACCGCATGGGAGAGCATGCATGAGAAAGCGCGTTTTCGGCAGTATTTTTCTCACTGCGCTGGTCACGCTTGTCGTGACCGTGTCTCTGCTGCTCGTGGCGGTGCATTCCGGTTTGTCGCAAGATCTGCGGGACCGTTTGAGCGAGGAATGCAACCATATTGCCGCGGCGATGGATACGCAGGGCGAGCAGGCATTGGCGCAGATTGGCAGCGTATATGCCGATCGCATCACGCTGGTCGATGCGAATGGTACGGTGCTGTATGATAATAAGGGCGACGTGCAGGCCATGGAAAATCATGCGTCGCGTCCTGAAATTGCCGCAGCGCTGGAAAAAGGCGTGGGCGAGTCCAGCCGTCTGTCCGGCGCGCTATCCGAACAGACTTATTATTATGCGATCCGACTGGCAGATGGTACGGCGCTGCGCGTCTCCTCCACGGCGGACAGCGCCTTCGGCGCATTATCGTCTGCGTCGCCGTGGATCGTGCTGGTCGTGCTGCTGGCGCTGCTGGTGGCAGCGTTGCTGGCAAGCTGGCTGACCCATGTTTTTCTGGCGCCCATCGTGACGCTTGACTTGCATGAGCCGCTCAAAAACGATGCGTATGATGAGCTGTCGCCGCTGCTGCACCGCATGGATAAGCAGAACCACAAGATCGAGTCGCAGCTGAATGAACTCAAGCGGCGGCAGGCGGAATTTGACGATATCACCGCCCGGATGGACGAAGGGCTGGTTTTGTTTTCCGTGCAGGGCGACATCCTGTTTGCCAACCGCGCGGTGCGCGCGCTGTTCCCCAAGGACAGCGCGACCGGCGGCTATATGACGCTGTGCCGCGATGCGGAGTATATCCGCGTGGTGGAGGAGGCGCTCGGCGGCGAAAGCGCCCATGGACGTATGGAAAAGGACGGGCGCGTGTATTCGTTGACGGCAAGCTCGGTCGCCGGAGAGGGGCAGGGCCACGCGGCGGTGCTGTTTGTGGTGGATATCACCGAGCGCGATCAGGCCGAGCGTCAGCGGCAGGAATTTACGGCGAACGTGTCGCATGAGCTTAAAACCCCGCTCACCAGCATCATGGGCTTTGCGGAGATCATGGAAAACGGTATCGTCCGACCGGAGGATATCGGCCGTTTTGCCGGGAAAATCCGGAGCGAAGCCATGCGTCTGCTGACGCTGATCGAGGATATCATCCGCCTGTCGCGGCTGGACGAAGGCGCGCCGGTGCCGTTTGAGCCGGTGGAACTGTCCGGCTTGTGCGGCACGGTGCGCGACCGGCTTGCGCACAAGGCGGCAGAGCATAAAATCACGCTGCATGTAACGGGAACACCGGTCACGGTGTCCGGCCAGCGGCGCACCCTTGAGCAGATGGTGTTCAATCTGGCGGACAACGCGATCGCCTATAACAAGCCGCATGGCTCAGTGACGCTCACGACGGGTGAGGAAAACGGCGCGCCGTTTGTGTGTGTGTCGGATACCGGTATTGGTATCGCGCCCGCCGACCAGCAGCGCGTGTTTGAACGATTTTACCGCGTGGACAAGAGCCATAGCAAGCAGACCGGCGGTACCGGCCTGGGCCTGTCGATCGTCAAGCACGGCGCAGCGCTGCACCGCGCGCAGATCGACCTGCGCAGTACGCTTAGCGAGGGCACGGAGATCACGCTGCGCTTTCCAAAAGCAGATTAAAAAAGCAAATCCCGCAGGGAGTTTCCCTGCGGGATATTTTTTTATGCGTTAGGACAGACGGTTTTTGAAATCCTCGTAGCCAAACATGCGTACGGCTTCGTCCGTGCCGTCCGCGCGGCGCACTGCAATCAGCGGCAACGGCACGCCGTTAAAGGTGTTGGTTTTGACCATAGTGTACAGCGCCATGTCCTCAAATACGACCTGATCGCCCGGGCGCAGCGTGTTGTCGAACGAGTATTCCCCGATCACATCGCCCGCAAGGCAGGAGCGGCCGGTCAGCAGATAGGTGAACGCCTTTTTGCCCGGCTCGTCCGCACGGAACACCGGCGGGCGGTAGGGCATTTCAAGAACATCCGGCATGTGACAGGCCGCCGAGGTGTCGAGAATGGCGATCTCCTTGCCGTTTTTCATCACTTCGAGCACGGTGGAGATCAGATAGCCTGCGTTGAGCACGACCGCTTCGCCCGGCTCGAGGTAAATCTGCACGCGATACTTTTCGCGCAGATAGTTAATGCACTGGACGAGCGTTTCCACGTCGTAGTCGTCGCGCGTGATATGGTGGCCGCCGCCGAGGTTGAGCCACTTCATGCCTTCCATATACTTGCCGAAGCGTTCCTCAAACGCTTCGACCGTGCGCACCAGATCGTCCGCGTTCTGCTCGCACAGGGTATGGAAGTGCAGGCCGTCAATGCCACCGAGCAATTCCGACTGGAAGTTTTCCTCCGTGATGCCCAGACGCGAACCGGGGCTGCACGGGTCGTAAATAGCGTGTTCCGCCGGCTGGGTCGAGCACTCCGGGTTGACGCGCAGACCGCAGCTCTTGCCCGCCGCGCGCGCGAGGCTGCCGTAGGCCTTCCACTGGGTAAACGAGTTGAACACGATGTGATCAGCATAATGCAGGATTTCCTGAAATTCGCCCTCGGCATAGGCGGGTGAGTAGACATGCGTCTCGCCGCCGAACTCCTCATGACCGAGGCGCGCTTCATACAGGCCGGACGCGGTCGTGCCCGCCAAATATTCGCGCAGCAGCGGATAGACCGAGAACATGGAAAACGCCTTCTGCGCCAGCAGGATTTTTGCGCCCGTGCGTTCGGCTACGTCGCGCAGGACGGCCAGATTCTGCACCAGACGGTTTTCGTCCACAAGGAAGCAGGGCGTGGGCAGTTCGGTAAATCTCATATCAGTCCACCAATACCGGATTTTCGTTGATCTGCCACGGCAGACCCCACTTGTTCAGCGCTTCCATATACGGATCGGGATCGAACTCCTCGACCGTATACACGCCGGGCTTGTTCCACTTACCGGTCATGAGCATCGCCGCGCCGATCATCGCCGGCACGCCGGTCGTGTAGCTGATGGCCTGCGAGCCGACTTCGCGGTAGCATTCTTCGTGGTCGCAGACATTGTAAATATAGGCGGTCTTTTCCTTGCCGTCCTTCTTGCCGGTAAAGATGCAGCCGATGTTGGTCTTGCCCTTGGTGCGCGGACCGAGGGTTGCAGGGTCGGGCAGCAGCGCCTTGAGGAACTGGATCGGCACGATCTGGTGTCCC
>DXDZ01000006.1 GCA_019115185.1 Candidatus Agathobaculum merdipullorum | reverse complement strand
AATACTCCTTTGGACGGCGCATAAAAGGGCGCGCTGCAGATTTCATTTCTGCAACGCGCCCTTTTTTATCCCTATATTTGCAAACAAGCCGGTTTTGCAGAGAGAAAAATGCGGCATTGCTTTCTTTTTTCGCCGGAATATGTTATACTAAAAAAGGAAAGATCTGCTGTTTTGGAACAGCTGGATGAGAGGTTTTTGGGAAATGAGGAATCAGTCAAGTGTCCGTCGTATTTTGGTGGTTGACGGACAGGGCGGCGGAATCGGCAGCCAGTTGGTAAAGCAGCTGCGTTCGTGCCTGCCCGAACATTGTGAATTGATCGGTGTCGGCACCAATGTATTGGCAACCAATGCCATGCTGAAGGCGGGCGCCAGCCATGGCGCAACGGGAGAAAATGCCATTGTGTTCAATGCGGCGCGTGCGGATGTGATTCTGGGACCGATCGGCATTGTGGTTGCCAACGGTATTCTGGGTGAGGTTTCGCCCAAAATGGCAACCGCGATTTCGGGCGCGGACGCAAAGAAAATATTGATTCCATCCTCCACCTGCGGCATTTACGTGGCGGGAACGGAGGAGTGCCGTCTGGAAGAATACCTGCGCCGTGCAGTGCAGGTTTTGCAGCAGGTTGTCGCGGAATGAGCTGGGAGGATTATGAGGCTCTGCTGCGTGCGCATCGCGCGCGGTATCCACTGATGGAAGCGCAGGATTGCGTCAAGCTGCTCTACCAAAGTGAGTTTGGTCCAAGGCATTTGGGCGAGGACCTCGACAGGCTGATCAACGGTATCGCAGAAGAATGGAAAACAGTGCCGGAAAACGCGCTGCCGATCCAAGCGGAAAGAATTGGCGGCGGCCTTTGCCGGTTTCCGCTGCGACCGGGTGCATTTTGTCCAGAGGCTGCGCGGTTGCTTGCCGGATTGATGCAGCAAACCGCGCTGCATTGCCGAGCAAGTCCGGCACATCTGCGGCAGCAGTTGGAGCAGCGGAGCGTCGGGGAGCCGGATTTGCGCCGGTGGCTGGCACAGACAGACTGGGATTTTGCTTCGCCGGTGCGACATAGCGCACAGTTTCGTGCCGCGTATCAGCCGCATTACCGTCTGCTGCGGCAGGAATATGCCGGATATTTTCCGCTTTTGCTACGAATTGCGCAGGAAATGCGCAAAAAGAGCCCGCTGCTGATTGCCATTGACGGTCGGTGCGGCAGCGGCAAAACGCAGTTGGCCGCGCTTTTGCAGGCATTGTTTCCGTGCCGGGTGTTCCATACCGATCATTATTATCTGCCGATTGCAAGGCGTTCGGCGGACTGGCAGGAGCAGCCTGCCGGCAATATGGATCTGGAACGTCTGTGGACCGAGGTCATCCAGCCTGCACGGGCTGGCGAGATGGTATATCAACGAATATTTGACTGCGCAGCGCAGCGATTGAAAGAGGCGCAGGCCGTTGCGCCTGCTCCGCTCACCGTGGTGGAGGGCAGCTATTGCCTGCATCCGAAGCTGGCCGATGCTTATGATCTGCGCATTTTTCTCACCTGCTCGGACGATGAGCAGAAAACGCGGCTTCAGGCGCGCGAGGGCACGTATTTTGAGATGTTTGAGCGTGTTTGGATTCCGATGGAGAGGCTGTATCATGCGAAGTGTGATCCGCTGTCGTATCATCCGATAGAGATGGATACCAGCGCGTTTTTTCGCAAATCGTTCGATACGCTTTCCCTATAAATTGATTTTGCTGCCAGGAAGGCAGTGTTATTCCCCAGCACCTCCTGAAAAAAGCCATGAAGGCTGTGCGGTTTCAGAAGAAACGGCTGAAAAGACTTTTATAAGGAGCGTTTTTTATCATGCAAAAATCCATTCGCAATCTGGTTCTGGCCGCATTGTTTCTTGCACTGGGGCTGATTCTTCCGTTCTTTACCGGACAGATCCCGCAGATCGGGAGCATGTTGCTGCCGATGCATATACCGGTGCTTATTTGCGGCTTGATCTGCGGCTGGCAGTATGGCGCGATCATCGGCTTCATCCTGCCGTTGCTGCGCTATGTGCTGTTCGGCATGCCGCCGATTTACCCCACCGGTATCGCCATGTCGTTTGAATTGGCTACTTATGGTCTGGTCGTCGGTGCGCTCTATGCGCATTCGCGCTGGAAGTGTATCATTGCGCTTTATCGGTCGCTGTTGATTGCAATGGTGGCGGGCCGCCTTGTATGGGGCGTGGCGGAGATCGTTCTGCTGGGCCTGGGCGGTCAGGCATTCACCTGGAAGCTGTTCCTGAGCGGCGCGCTGCTGACCGCGATTCCCGGTATTATCCTGCAGCTGGTATTCATTCCGGCGCTCATGATTGCATTGGATCGCACCGGTTTGGTTCGCTTTTCCAAAAAAACGGCGCCGGATGCAGCATAATCATTAGGCAGGATAAAACGGAAAGAAAAACGGCGCTTTCAGGAAGAAAGTACCGTTTTTCTTTCCGTATTATGGATGGGGCTGCAATAGCAGGACCGTGACATCGTTGACATTGGTGCCGGTCGGTCCGGTGCGGATCAGCCCGCCGACGCGGTCAAGAGCCGTGTAGGCGTCGTTTTGCTGCAAAATCTGCTCGATATCCATGCCATGTGCATGCAGCGCATCAAGCGTGCTGCCGTCCACGATGCCGCCTGCGGCGTCGGTCGGGCCGTCGGTTCCGTCCGAGCCGACGGAGAACAGCACGGCATTGGGGATGCCAGCCAGTCCGCGCGCGGCGGAAAGCGCCAGTTCCTGATTGCGGCCGCCCTTGCCCGTGCCGGTGACATGCACAACGGTTTCGCCACCTGCGATAAACGCGCAGGGCTTTGTGCAGATGCGTGCGTGATACTGGGCGATAGAGCCGAGAAAGCTGCCGGCCTCGCGTGCTTCGCAGCCGAGGCTGTCCGTCAGGATCAGGGGATCATAGCCCAGCGCGCGACATTGCGCTGCCGCAGCGGTGCACAGTTCGCGCACCGAACCGGTGATGTGGGTTTCCACGTTGTCTAGCGTGTGCGGCATCGGCTGTCGGAGCAGGGACAGGATGGTCGGGCTCAGGTGCAGATCGTATTTCTCAACAATAGCCATTGCCTGCTCGGTGGTGGACTGATCGGGATAGGCAGGGCCGGATGCGATCATATCCAGCGGGTCGCCCACAATATCGGACAGCACGATGGAAAAAACGTGCGCCGGTGCGCAAAGCTGGGCAAAACGTCCGCCCTTGACGGCGGAAACACGCTTGCGCAGCGTGTTGATCTCCACGATGTTTGCGCCGCAGCGCATGAGCTGATCGGTCATATCGGTCAGCTCGTTCGGCGGGCAAAGCGGCTTTTCAAACAGGGCAGAGCCGCCGCCGGAGATCAGCAGCAGAACCGTATCCTGCTGCTGCAGCGGCTCGACCAGTGCAATCGCCCTTGCGGTGGCATCAAAGGAGTTTTGGTCGGGAATGGGATGCCCGGCCTGCCATACGGTGGTGCGGAGGATCGGCCCCATATCATGCCCGTATTTGGTGATGACGATGCCCTCGCTGATGGCTGCGCCGAGCGCTTCGCTTGCCGCGTGCGCCATTTGCCAAGCTGCTTTGCCGAGCGCAACCAGAACCAGCCGGCCTTCCGGCTGGCGGAATCCCTCAAGCGCGCGGCGAACGGCGGCATCGGGCAAAACCGCCTGAAGCGATGCCTGCATGATTTGCTCTGCGTCTTTTCTCATATTCATTTTCTCACCCTTTCCTTTTCAGCAGGCAGACAGGGCAGATTGCAGCGGGTTTGACAGAATCCGAGCATCCGCCATGAATGTCTTGCCAAAATCTTCAAAAACTGCTAAGATGGAAATCAGAAGTCCGAATGTTGTCAGGAGGCAAAAGAATGGCCGCGAACAGATCCATTCAGACGATGGGAGATCAAGTATATACTATCCTACGGAAAGAAATTTGTGAAGGGCGTTTTGCGCCCGGCGCCCGGCGCCCGGCTGCAGGAAATTGAGCTGTCGGAAGCGTTGGGCGTCAGCCGAAGCCCGGTGCGGGAAGCGCTGCTCCGTTTGGTATCGGATGGGCTGCTGCTGGCGGTGCCGAATAAGGGTACATACGTCAAAGAATTCACCTGTCAGGATATTGATGAAATTTTTGATATGCGGGTGATGCTGGAAAGTTACAGCATTTTAAGAAGCCAGAAAAGCATGACCCCGGAGCGGAAGCAACAGCTGTTCGATATTCTGGAAGTGATGGAGAAAACCCATACGGAGGATAATGTGGAGCAATACACCCGCGCGGATGAAGAGCTGCATAATGCGATTGTTGCCTTGGGTGACAATAGCTTGGTCAACACAACATATGCGCGTGTGCGCTCGATGAATCAGCAGTTCCGCGTGTTCTCTTTGGCCGATCGAACCCGGTTTGACGATTCGCTTGAGGAGCACCGCAAGATCATCCATGCGCTGGTCAATGGGCAGATTGAGGAAGCGGATCGAATCAACCGCATCCATCTGGAATTGGCCTGTCAGTGCATCAAGGATCAGCTGCGAAAGAACGGGACGGCGTAAAAACAAAAGGATCGTCTGTTATAGTCAAATGGCTGCCGCACAAGCGGCAGCCATTTGACTTTTTGCTTAGTGAATAAAGAGGGAAAGAATAATAAAAATAGCAGAGCCGAATGCCGGAATCAGAATCGAGCCGATCGACCAGGTCTTGAGGCTGGTCTTGATGTCCATGCCGGAGAAGTTGGTCACAACATGGAAGTACGAATCGTTCAGATAGCTCGGGCACATGGTAGCAAGGCAGAGAGCCAAAGCCGCCAGATAGGGGTTGACGTTCAAACCGGCCGTCAGCATCGGTGCGACGATCGCCGAACCGGTGATCATTGCCGTTGTACCGGAGCCCTGCGGGAAACGCATGATAACGCCGATGATGGTCGGAATCAGGATGCCGGGAACACCGGCCGCCACGATAGCGTCCGCCATGATCTTGGCAGCGCCAGTGGCATTGATGACTGCGCCCAGCGCGCCGCCGGCCGCCGTGATGAACACGATCGGGCCTGCATCGCGGCAGGCTTCCTGCATCAGGTTGATGCAGGTCTTTTTGTCAAAGTTGCTGCACAGAAGGAAGGCGCCCATGCACAGAGAGATAAACAGCGCCATGACCGGCTGGCCGAGGAACTCGATGACATCGGCAAGAAGCGTGCCGTCCAGCGAGGAAATCTGGCTGACCAGCGTATTGGCGAAGATCAGCAGAATCGGAACCAGAAGCGTAGCAAAGGACAAAAATGCGCTCGGCAGTTTTTCCGCTGCCAGTAGCTCGGCAAAGTCCTCGGTCACCAGATCTTCGTTGCGCTTGTATTTTTCATGGATGCGGTCGAGCACCTTGAGCTGCTCGGGTGTGTACTTGGAGCGGTCGATCTCATAGGGAACGATCAGGTTGGGGTATTTGCGGCCAAAGAAGCGGAACAGCGGAACAGAGAAGATAAACAGGGGAACGGAAATGGCAATGCCGCAAAGAATGTAGATGCCCAGATCAATCGTCAGTCCGTTTTCCTGGAAGGTGCTGACCACAGCCAGCGGGCCGGGCGTCGGCGGGACCATGAAGTGGGTGATGTACAGGCCCATGCCGAGGATGCCGCCCAGACCGACCATGGATTTTTTGGTCAGACGGGAGAATTCCTTGGCCAGCGAGGACAGAATGACGAAACCGGAGTCACAGAAAACCGGGATGGAAACGACCCAGCCGGTCAGGCCCAGCACAACATCGCAGTTTTTCACGCCGACCAGCTTGAGGATGGTCAGCGCCGCTTTTCTCCAGAAAAATGCCCATGATGCAGCCGAAGCCGATAACGACGCCGATACTGGCCATGGTGTTGCCGAAACCGGTTGTCACCGTGCTGATGCATGCGGTCAGGCTGGATACATCTCCGAAGAGCATGGCCAATACCGCAATCAGGATGGCCGAAATAATCAGGGACGGGAACGGATGCACCTTGGTGAAGATAATCAGCACCATCATGACAATAATGCCGATCCACATGGCTATGACAGGACTAAACATGGTTTTACCCCCTTGTTAACAAACAGGATTCTCGTTGGATGAGTGCATGGGCGGCGCACCGCCCTTGTCTGTTTTTATGAAATGGCAGCGGCCCGGGCCCTGCGCAAACGCTTCACCTCCTTGGTGCAGCAATGGGGGGCTGCTTAAATGACCGGGCCAAGACAGAAAATATCCATGGAGCCGAAATAGCCCAGCGCTTCGTTTTTCGTCATCTGTCCCGAAAGCACGCGGAGCAGCAGCTCGAACGCCTCTTCGCCCACTTCTTCGATGGTCTTTTCGCCGGTGATGATCTGGCCCGCGTTCAAATCCATGTCGTGCTGCATGCGTTCAAAGGTGTTGGGGTTGCCGCAGATTTTGACGACCGGCATGGACGGGAAGCCCTGCGGTGCGCCGCGTCCGGTGGAGAACAGCATCAGCTGTGCGCCTGTGGCGGCCATACCGGTCAGGATTTCCGGCTCGCGGCCGGGCGCATCCTTGATCCACAGGCCCTTCTGATCATCTACGCGGTCGGTGTATTCCAGCACGCCCTGAATGGGGCGGTGACCCGACTTGACAATCGCGCCCAAGCTCTTTTCCTCGATGCTGGACAGACCGCCTGCGATGTTGCCCGGCGTCGGCTGACTGCCGCGCATATCTTCTCCGATGGATTTGGCGCGCGCCTCCATACGGTTGACAATTTCGTAAATCTTCTGCCCGACCGGTCCGTTTTCGCCGCCTACCGCGCGGCGGGCAAGGATGTGTTCGCCGCCGAGAAATTCGGTCGTTTCTCCGAATACCACGGTTGCGCCCAGATCAACCAGCTTATCCGCCACATAGCCGATCACGCAGTTGGAGGCCATGCCGGAAGTGGTGTCCGACGCGCCGCACTTGATCGCCATGACAACGTTGGAGATATCGACGGTTTCGCGCTGCAAGCCTGAAATCTGCTGCACCAGATGCTGCGCCGCATCAATGCCTGCCTGAATGGCGCGCGATGTGCCGCCCAGCTCCTGAATGCGGATGATCTCAACCGGTTTGCCGGTGGCGCGGATTTCCTCGACCAGACGTTCGTGGTCGGTGCCCTCGCAGCCGAGGCTGACGATCAATGCCGCGCCCACGTTGGGGCTTTGACCGAGGTTGGACAGCGTATCCGTGACGCGCTTGAGGTCGAGCGGGAGCTGGCAGCAGCCCTGATGGTGGAAATAACCGATGGTGCCCTGCACCTGCCGGCAGATTGCCTGCCCGACATCGTTGGCACAGATGACGCTCGGGATGACTGCAACCAGATTGCGGGCGCCGAATTTACCGTTGGCCCGCCGGTAGCCCTGAAAGGTATAGCCCATATGTCGTTCCTCCTCACAAATCGCCGCGGCCGCGCAGCGCTTCCAGATTGTGTACATGCACATAATCGCCCTTGTGGATGGGCTCGCTGGCAGCGCCGATGCATTCGCCGTACTTCATGATTTTTTCGCCCTTGGCAATGTCGCACAGAGCAATCTTGTGACCATATGGCACATTGCCGTGCACGATGATCTCTTCCATATTGCCTTTTTTGTCCCGCACTTCTACCGCGGTGCCATCCGTGATATCGTTTGCGAAGATGGTCGCCACGTTATCCAGATCATCAACCTTGAGCGCCAGTTTCAAATCCATCATGCTTCCTCCTTGTCCTTGACCGCCAGAACCGCCACGCCGTCCGGAATGACGACCACGCGCGCGTCGCTGCCCACCATTTCGTAGGCCATTTGCAGCGCCTCGTCAGGCGAGGAGGCCGGGATCATGTTGGCCTTGCGCACCAGTTCGTGATCCAGATAGGTGGTCACCAGAATGATTTTATGCTTTTTCAGGATGCGGGAGAAAATCTGCGCGCACCACTGTTCGGGGATGGTCTCCTTGGGCGGGATTTTGGACAGATATTCGTCGATCTCGTCCACCGTTCCCTTGATAATCAGCTTTTCAAAATGCGTGCCGCCCATGCCGTCGCAGCAGGAGGCGCACATGATGATCACGCCACCGTCGCGGCAGCAAGCCTCCGCGGTGGCCACCGCCTTGGGGCTTTGGTACAGGTTCTGATCGAGCGGGTAGCCGCCGTTCGAGGTGATGACGATGTCGCCCGTCACGCTCGGGCACTGGGCCAGACTGCGCACAAAGGCTACACCCTCGGCATGGGCCTGTTCCAAGTCGCCGGCAAAGGCAGCGATGACCTTTTTCTCGGCGTTGAGCGCCACATTCAGAATAAACTGCACATTGACCGCGCGCGCCGCGCATGCCATATCCTCATGGATCGGGTTGTGTTCGAGCACGCCCGTCGTGGAGTAGGGGCTGGAAATGGCTTTGTAGGAATGGTTTTCGTTGACCGTAGTCGCGTTGCAGATGCCGGGCAGAATGCTCTTGCGACCGCCGGAGAAACCTGCGAAAAAGTACGGCTCAATAAAGCCTTCGGTAATCAGCAGATCGCAGTGCAGCGCCAGCTTGTTGACCCAAAGCTCTGCGCCGGAGGGCAGCGTGCACACCTGATCGAAATCCTCGTCCACAAAAGCCTGATTGACTACGATTTTTTCATCGTCAACAATGTTGTCGCCGAACATCCGGCGCTGCTCCTCTTC
>DXDZ01000081.1 GCA_019115185.1 Candidatus Agathobaculum merdipullorum | reverse complement strand
TGAGCCAGTCCGAGTATATCCGGCAAGCCGTTTTTTACAGCCGGATTTCCCTTATTATCCGGGTGACCGCCCATAGCGAGGAAATGCTCACCGCCGTATCACCCATGACGGGCTGAAAACCGCCAAGAAGCCGGAACGATGCCGGGAAGCGTTTCATGCAGACCTGACGCTGTATGAAGCAGCGGTACGGTATTTTCGGGAACGGGGCTTAAGGAAATTATCCGCTCGGAATGGCAGATTGAGTTTAATAGTTTTTTCTTGTATTACGGTAAATAAAATAAATCTCACGGTGAGACGCAATTCCTTTCGGAATGAGGTCTCGCCGTGAGATTTTTTATTCTTCAAACAGTTTAGAAACTGGGATCTCCAGCACTTCTGCGATCTTAAACATGGTCTCCATAGACACGCCGAAAGCCTGAGTGGGACTTTCGATCTTTGCGACAAATGACCATGATTTTCCGATTGCATCAGCAAAGGCTTCCTGGGTCAAGCCATGCAACTTTCGGTAGTATTGCACTTTCAAACCGAACTTTATAAATTGTTCCCGATATGCTGTTTCCATAACGCACCCCTTTTTATTAAAAGGGTATCATCAAAACGGGAAAATATTTATAGAGTGTAATTGTTATTTACAGCAATACAATGATATAATTGAGCAATAGAAGTGGTATAGTAAGACGGTGAAAATAGGAGAAGCAGCGGCAAGGATTTCAAGATAAACAAAAAAACCGACGGATAAGAATTTTCCATCCATCGGTTCGCTCAGTTTTGGTCATCTGGAAGATACTCTACAATGTCTGCCAAAGAGCAATCCAATAACTTGCATAACGCCTCCAGTGTGTTGGTAGAAACGGATTCCCCGGCTTTCATGCGACGAATGGTAGAACTGCTGATGCCGCCCTTGACCTGTAATGTATAGGTGGTTGCACCACGACGCTCCATTGTTTCCCATAATGGCGCATAAGAAATCACCCAGCAGCCCTCCTTTCACTTGCTATATCTCTATTATTGCCTATAATGGAGATATACTGTTATAGGCAATAATGCCTACACAATGTAAGAAAGGAAGTCAGCCATGCAGAAAAAAACTTGTTTCTTTATCGGCCACAGGGAGGCACCGGATTCCATTCTCCCCACATTGATTGACGAAGTAGAACGGCATATCACGGTGTATGGCGTAAATTCTTTTGTTGTGGGTCATTACGGGCAGTTTGATGCTTTGGCCGGGCAGGCTGTCATAGAGGCAAAAAAGCGACATCCCGAAGTATCGCTTTTTATGCTGTTACCCTATCAGAACTCTGGCCGTCCAACCGTCCCACCGGAAGGCTTCGACAACACTTTTTACCCCTTTGGCATGGAGCGCGTACCGCCACGGGCAGCCATTCCCAGAGCCAATCAATATATGGTGGACCACAGCGATTTTCTGATTGCTTATGTGTGGCACATGGGCAGTAATTCACGGAAGATCCTGGAGGCGGCGTTGAACCGTCAGGAGCGTGGCCTTATTCGCGTGACAAATCTTGCGCCGCGAGGAGAGGTGTTTGTGTGAGCCGAATCATATATGAGAAAGAATATCCCAAGGAAATTCCTGAAGAACAGACATACGAGCCGGAGGAGCAGAGGATACCCGACATATCCTTTAAGGAATTTATGCGGAGGGGATATGAAAACCGATTCTCCATCCCCATTCCTGATCGGGAGAACGGTGCGAAAGCATTTATCGCGGCGGCAAAGGATGTGTCTGAACTATACCGACTGGATGTGAAGATCACGGAGCATATCGACCACATCTCCGCCGATTTTTTCTTCAATGAGGGCGGCGGTTTGGGCTATATGAAAAAAGTATTGAAACTGGCGGATGATATTTCATTCTTTGCCAATGTGTGTGGCTATGACATTATCATGTCCTTGGACTACTACACCCACGCTGTATTTGTAGGAGGACGGCAGGTTCACCCATAACGATGAACTGCCCAGATTCGACAAACACAATCTGTCAAAAACTGCATACACACATAACAAAACAGACGGGCAACATACAATTTTGTGCCTGTCTATTTTGGAACGCTAAAATCCATAGTGTTTAATAAGAAATTCCTCATATTACCATAATCCTCCTTGAGGTTTTCCCTGGGATTCGGTATAATCATCATATATAGTTGGTCCCTACCACGGAACAAAACACTGTTATAGCGCCAAACAAAAAGGGCGATATAGTGTCTGAACGGCCAATTACCACACCAATCAGTATGACAAAGGAGCCGATCTACTTTGCCCATGCCACCCGCGCCCAGGCATCGGTCATGCTGCAAAGATTTTGCGTGGAATATGCCTATACTGAATAATCGCTTTTATCTGTCCAACCGCTTTTGAATAGGGGACAAAGTATGTCCCTCTGATGATCGTTCTGTGGCAAGAGCGGCATCACAAAGGAGGCCGTGATTGAGATACATATACCCCTTTTGATCTAACCTTCATCTGGAGGGATTGGAAAAGACATATCCCGCCACCTGATTTTGAGGCGCAGACAGCCTATGTGCTGTCTGCGCCTCCTTTTTTTTCGACGATGTTCTCTAACATTCGCTATCAATTTTTGGCGAGTGTTAGAGAATGTCGTCGATTATTTTTTGCACATTTTCAAATAATTAGCTGGAATACCTCTTATCTTGGAAAAACCAGCATTTTTCACAAGAAAATTTGTGCTTTTTGCCCTGGTTGCCGGTCTCCACCACCCATTCAATTCACGAAACAACGGCCCGTGAATTGAATGGAGGTAAATCATGCAAAAAATCAATCTTCGGGAGCTGTATCCCGATATTTATAAGACTGACACTTTTTTAGAAGTAACCGATGAAGTACAGGCAGTGATCCTGGCCGACCAAAGAGCAGAAGCGGCGCGGCAGCGGCAGATTTACCGCTATAAGGCGTATTACTCTTTAGATCGGGGCGATGGGATAGAACACGATGCCTTGATACATCCAATGACACCGGAAGGGATCGTCGAAACCAAACTGACCCAGCAGCAACTTTATGCCGCTCTCAATATGTTGCCAGACAAACAGGCATATCGAGTTTATGCACATTACATATTGGGGATCAGTAAGGCAGAGTTGGCTCGCATGGAGGGTGTTCAGGAAAGCGCAATCCGTGACAGTATCAATCGTGCGCTGAAACATCTTTTTAATTATTTGAGAAATTCTCAATAAATACCTGCGATTTTGCCCTGTAATTGTCACGGTTGTCAGAAGGATAGTTTCACCGCTTGCCTTCTGGCACCTTGACAACTGCATAGACGGCATTCCAGTACATAACTCCATGTACGAGCGAATCAGGCGCGCCGCCAAGATGGACAAGCCAGGGAGGTGATGAACAGGCTGTCCTGAGCGATCAACGCAAGCCTGAAGCCCGAAGGTGGCACTTCGGGGCGCGGTGACTGCATGGGGGCAGGAACCATCCTCACGGCCTCCCGTAGACTTGGGGGGAGCCCTGCGGCGCACGAGTAAAACGACGCTGTGGAGCTATGACAGCCGCGCCAGCGGAGACTCGGAATGTCCCTATCGTCAGGGGTGCGTGGCAAATGTGGCGAAAACAACCAACATATTTAACTTAAAACCGGCTGTACTTCTTTTTGATGTCATAAACAACACCAACAAAGTATTGCAGCCGGTTTTTACATATCAAGAATCCTCTGGAAAGGAGGAAAGTCGTGCAAAAAATTATGAGAGGCGATTTGTATTATGCAAATCTCGATCCTGTCATTGGCTCTGAACAATCGGGGTATCGTCCGGTGGTTATCATCCAAAATAATACGGGAAACCGCTTTAGCAATACGGTGATCGTGGCGGCCATTACCAGCAAGCCGGATGTAAAGGCAAAGTTGCCGACCCATTGCTATATTCAAGCGGGAGATGTGTTAGGTGTTCCATCTGTCGTATTGTTAGAACAGCTGAGGACACTGGATAAATCGCGCCTAAGCCGCTATATTGGCAAACTACACTCGACTTACATGGAGAAGATTGACCGAGCCTTGATAATCAGTGTCGGATTAACCAAGGCTATCAATCGGACTGATATTGATAGATTGGAGAATGATTATGTTTGAAGAAAAAATCGCTGAAATGAACCGTGAAACAGCTGCCATGCAGCCTGAATATATTCAAGATAAGAGGACCTACACTGTGAATGAAATACAGGATATTTTAGGTATCAGCCGCCCGACTGCCTATGCCCTCGTAAAGCGCAATCTGTTTCGCAGCATCCGTATCGGCGGCCAAATCCGCATTTCCAAAAAGAGCTTTGATGAATGGCTGGATGAAGGCGGCCTTTGATTTGTCAAGTTTGTCGCTGAGTGAAAAATAACCCAGCGACATCTTTGAGCTTTTTTCTATTTTCTCCTACAATGTAGCCAGACACAAGAGGTTATGCCACATTGCAAAGGAGGAATAGAGCAATGGGAAAAACATACGCTGCGCCATCGTGTGCAACGAACAAACAAGATGCAGAGAGTAAGCGCACTTACACAGTGGAAGAAATCCAAGGTATTCTTGGAATTAGCGCGCCGACTGCCTACACTTTGGTTCGCCGTAACCTTTTTCGCTATGTCAAGGTGGGACGAAGTATCCGCATTTCCAAAAAGAGCTTTGATGAATGGTTGGATTGCGGGATGCCGGATGGGGGTGTTGCTTATGATTGAGTACATCCCCTCCCCTAAATCTAAAACCAGCTTCTCAGTCCCTGAAATGCGTAAAATGCTGGGACTGAGCAAAACGGAGGCATACTGGCTGGTTAAGAAAAACTTCTTTAAGACAATCGTTGCAGCTGGCCGCATTAGAATCATGAAGGACAGCTTCGAGGAATGGTATGCCAACCAATATACTTACCAAAAGGTTGACGGTCCGCCGCCAGGGGGGAATCTCAAGAACAAGCTCCTTTCCACAGCAGACATTGCGGAGATCTTAGGCATAGCCGAAGCGACCGCTTCTGAGCTTGTTGCCAAAGAGCAATTTGAGCTTATATATGTGTATGGAAAACGGCGCATCGTAAAAAGCAGTTTTGAGCGATGGTATCAATCACAGTCCTTCTATCGAACCGTAGAAGATCAGCTCAAAGAGCAAATGCAATTTGGCGAGACCTTGACAATGCCGCAAATCGCTCGGCTTTTGGGCGTACATCGCAACACGGTCTACTACTTGGTAAATAAGGGATGCTTTGAAATTATCTCTACGGCAAGGAGAAAGCTCGTGACAAAGGCCAGCTTTGATAGCTGGTATAGTGGGCAGAACCACTACAAAAAAATAAATTCAGATGGAGGTGAAATGGATGGCGTCCATTGTTAAAAGAAAAAGTAAGTATTCAGTCGTTTACACCTGCCTTGATGAAAACGGCGTGAAAAGACAGCGTTGGGAGACCTTTGCATCCAATGCAGAGGCCAAAAAGCGTAAAGCACAAATTGAGTATCAGCAAAGCACCGGAACATTTATCGCACCTACGGCCAAGACCATCCGGGAGTTGCTGGAAGAATACATCGCTATTTATGGAATCAACGCTTGGGCGCTCTCTACATACGAAAGCCGCAGAGGGCTAATTGACAACTACATAAATCCTATCATCGGGGATATGAAGCTGGAACAGGCTACACCGCGCGTAATGGATCAGTTTTATAAAAACTTACTGACCGTAAAAGCCAAGCCTCGTCCGTATCAGTCAGCCAAAAACGAGTATCTTTCGCCCCGTACTGTGAAAGAGATCCATAAAATTCTCAGAAACGCCTTTAATCAGGCGGTGAAGTGGGAACTGATCTCCAGAAATCCCGTTATCAATGCGACTTTGCCGAAATGTGAAGCAAAACCAAGGGATATTTGGACCGCAGAAACTTTGTTCCACGCGTTGGAGCTGTGCGATGATGATAACCTCGCGCTTGCATTGAACCTTGCATTCTCATGTTCTTTGCGTATGGGGGAAATGCTGGCGCTTACCTGGGATTGCATCGACATTGCTCCAGAAAGCATTGAGAAGGAAAAAGCCAGCATATTCGTCAACAAGGAATTGCAGCGCGTTCAAAAACAATCACTGGATGCCCTGGATGGCAAGGGAGTTATCAAAATATTTCCTTCCATTCTGGTGTCGAAGCATACAGCTCTTGTGCTAAAAGAGCCTAAAACCAAAACGAGTATTCGCAGAGTTTTTCTTCCCAAGACCGTTGCAGAGATGTTGGTGGAGCGCCGCAAACAGCAGGAAGAACTCAAGGAATTGTTTGGGGATGAATACACCGACTACGGTTTGGTATTCTGCTCATCTATGGGAACACCAATCGAGGGTCAAGTTATCAATCGAGCCTTAAACAAGCTGATAACTGAACATGGGCTTCCTAAAGTGGTATTCCATAGTCTGCGCCACAGCAGTATAACCTATAAGCTGAAGCTGAACGGTGGTGATATGAAATCTGTTCAAGGCGATTCTGGACACGCACAGATGAAGATGGTTGCAGATGTGTATTCCCACATCATCGACGAGGACCGGCGGTTGAATGCCAGACGCTTTGAAGAAGCCTTCTATTCCGGGCATAAGACAGAGGAAGAACTGGACGGGCTTCATGTTCACACCATCGAGGAGGCCGCAAGTCCCCAGCCTGCTCAACAGGAAAGCGATCAGGAGCTTCTGATGCGGTTGCTCACCAAGTCGCCTGAGATGGCGGCTCTAATAAAAACACTGGCCAAGAGCCTGTAATCTATAAAAGCAAGGTTTGATCTCACCGTCATACCTTGCTTTTCTTTTGATTGTGGTTTATCATTTTTATAAATGCAACTAATGCCTTTTTTGAAGCGACCTGCAAAAAGGCTGCTAAAAAGACCCCCTAAAATGCCTTTGTTTCGGCCTGTTAGAGCTTGTCTCGGATTGACAGGAAAACCTCAGAAAAACCCGATAAAATCAAGACTTTTTTGCACTGGTTTGATTCCCTTATATCGCTTGGGGGCGAACTCCTAAGCGGAACGTAGTGAGTTCGAGTCTCGCCGGGGGTGCCAAAAACAGCCGCTGCAAGCCATTTTTCAATGGTTTGCAGCGGCTGTTTATTCCCTTTTGCTCTCTTCTGGCAGAATATTTCTAGACCATTTGCTAAGTAAAGCTGTTCTACTGCATCTTAGGCGGTCACAATTTCTCTTTGTGACTGAATTACAGAATCCCGCGCGCCGATTGCGTATACTATACTCATCAACAAGATGAATAAAGGAGCGTTTGAAAATGTCTGTTTTAAACATTACCGATACAAACTTTGAATCCGAGGTTCTCTCTTCCGAGCAGCCGGTTCTCATTGATTTTTGGGCGAGCTGGTGCGGCCCCTGCAGAATGCTCTCTCCGGTCATCGACAAGATTGCGGATGAAGTTTCCGATATCAAGATTGGAAAAGTCAACGTAGATGAGCAGCCCGAGCTTGCCCGTCAGTTCGGGGTTATGAGCATTCCGACACTGGTGGTTATGAAAAACGGCCAGGTGACGCAGCAATCGGTCGGTGTGCAGCCTAAGGAAGCGATTCTGAGCATGATTCGATAAACTCCCATCGGGAGACAACGGAAAGCATTCCCTTCCGCTGATTTTGCAAACAGTCCAGCATAACGATCGAGAACAGGATAAGGAGAGCACCATATGAATAAAACTGTGATTATAGGCGGTGTAGCAGGCGGCGCCAGCTGTGCTGCTAGACTGAGAAGATTGGATGAAACCGCTCAGATCATCATCATGGAGCGGGGAGATTACATTTCCTATGCCAACTGTGGTTTGCCATACCATGTGGGCGGCGTCATACCGTCGAGGGACGCTTTGCTGGTACAGACCCCGGAAGCGATGAAAAAGAAATTCAACATTGATGTCCGCATCCGAAACGAAGTCATGTCGATCGACCGCGAGAAAAAGGTCATATCCGTCCGCAAGATGGAAACCGGCGAAATGTATGAAGAGTCTTATGACACATTGGTGATCGCAACCGGCTCTTCCCCGCTGCGTCCCCCGATTCCCGGGATTCAATCTGACCGCATCCAAACGCTGTGGACGGTAAATGACACCGATCGAATTCGCATGGCTGTCCAGCAGCAGCACGCAAAAACGGCAGCCGTCATCGGCGGCGGCTTCATCGGTCTGGAAATGGCCGAAAACCTTCATCACGCCGGCCTTTCGGTCTCCCTGATCGAGGCGGCAGATCAAGTCATGGCACCGCTCGACCCTGAAATGGCCGCTATGCTTCACGCAAACATCCGCGAAAATGGCGTTGATCTGTATCTGGGTGACGGCGTTGCCGCTTTTGAAGAAACCGATCATTTGGTGACCATTGCATTAAGCAGCGGCAAAAAAGTGGAGGCGGATATCGTCATTTTGTCGATCGGCGTTCGCCCCAACAGCCAGTTGGCAAAGGACGCCGGACTCGCTCTCAACGAACGAGGCGGCATTTGTGTGGACGATTTTCTCCGCACCTCGGACGCTTCTATCTATGCGGTTGGCGACGTAATTGAGGTAGAGGACTTTATTTTCAAAAATCGCACGATGGTTCCCTTGGCGGGTCCCGCAAACAAACAGGGCCGTATTGCAGCGGACAACATTGCCGGAGGGCGCGAAAAATACGAAGGCACGCAGGGCACCAGTGTTGCGAAAGTATTCGATCTTGCTGCGGCTTCTACTGGTGCGAATGAAAAGACACTGCAAAAGCGCGGGCTTGTGAAAGGCAAAGATTACGAAAGCATTATCATAACGCAAAACTCCCATGCGGGCTATTATCCCGGCGCGGTTCCGCTGACGCTGAAACTGCTCTTCTCTCCGGACGGCTCCATGATATTCGGCGCACAAATTGTCGGCCGCGACGGCGTGGATAAACGCATCGATACTTTGGCAGTGGCCATCCGCTTGGGCGCAGGTATCAAAGACCTGAAAAACCTGGAACTCGCCTATGCGCCACCGTTTTCCTCTGCAAAAGATCCGGTGAATATGGCGGGGTTTGTGGCCGAAAATGTATTGCGTCATCTGGTCACATTTGCAGACTGGGATCTCTCCAAGGAGAACAAGGACGCGGTTTTGCTCGATGTGCGTGAGAACGCTGAAGTTGCAGCATTTGCGCTGCCCCGCGCTGTCCACATCCCGCTCGGCCAATTGCGCGATCGGTTGCAGGAACTCGACCCCAGCAAGGAAATCATCACGTTCTGTGCCATCGGCGTGCGGTCCTATAATGCCGCCCGAATTTTGATGCAGCATGGCTTTGAAAAGGTAAAGCTGTACCCCGGCGGAACACGGTTCTACCAGTCACTCTATCCGCAGTCCGACAGCTCACCACTCACCGTGGAAAGCGTTTCCGACACCGGAGACGTGAAAAAATAACTTCCCTTCCAAAATCGCATTTTCTCTTTGACAAACGAATACCCCCTGATCTCTCAGGGGGTATTGTACTATTTTCATGTCTCATAAATCAGCTTGTGAAGTTTTTCTTTGTCAACGATGCGGATTTCTCCTCTGGAAAGCGCAACAATTCCTTCCCCAGCAAAGTATTTGAGCATACGCGAAACCACTTCCCGCGCAGTTCCCATATAACGAGCAATCTGTTCATGGGTCATTTTGATGCGGTCGCTTCCCGTCTTGGCGATCTCATCCGACAGGAAGATCGCAAGGCGCTTATCTGCACCCATAAAGAGAATCTGCTGCATGGCCCACATGACATCGGAAAAGCGGGTCGTTGCGAGCTCATAACCGAAGCATTTTACATAGATATTTTGTTCGGCGATTTGATGAAACACCGCAGAATTGATTAACAAAACATCCGTATCCTCTTCCGCGTCTATAAATACATCAAAAGTGATGGCTTCCAACACACAGGAAGCAGATAAAATGCAGATGTCGCCCGGAAACAACCGGTACAGGGTCACATCTCTCCCCTCTTCCGACAGCATATAGGTGCGCAGCTGCCCCCGTTTGACAATCAAAACCCCGATGCAATCTGCATTGCCGCCGTGAACCGTAGTGCCTTTGGAATAATGGGCGGAAAAAGTATTTTCGCACAGCTGCTGTTTTTCTCTTTCGTCCAGATGTTCCCAGAATGTGTATTGTTTAAGATATGTCTCGCAGGATTCATTTTGCAGCATCGCCCCATCTCCTTTATGCTGATGCAGACATTCCTGTTTTCGATAAGGATAAAGTACCACATTTCACTTCACAGGTCAATCCATGCGGCTGCCTGCTTTTGTGACCGACACACAGAAACCGCGGCATTTTTCCGATATACTGTTTTTAACAGATCACGCGCAAGCAAAATGGTCAGAACTGATCCATTTCTGCATACGCTGCAACACAGCCCATTTTCTGACGCAAATGGGCACACCACATTCTTTCCCTTGGAGGTTCCATCATGGCAAACGAAAAAAGAGCCCCCCGCCGCGCAATCGTTGCGCAGGAGCAATGCGTAGCATGCGGTTGCTGCGTAAAAGTATGTCCGATGCACGCCATACACATTGATCACGGCATCCATGCAGTGGTGGATTTTGCAAAATGTGTCGGCTGCGGCAAGTGCGCCAAAGAATGCCCCGCATCAGTCATTACCATTCAGGAGGTAACAATATGAAAAAGAAATGGTATGATTACCTCTGGATTGCAACATTGCTGTACCTAATTCTTGGCTTTTTCAACATTTTGTTTGCATGGCTGGGGCTTCTTTGCTTTTTTATTCCGCTTATTATTTCGATCTCACAGGGCACCAAAGGCTATTGCAATCGCTACTGCGGCCGGGGACAGCTTTTCAGTCTGTTGGGTGGACGCTTTGGCCTGTCCCGCAAGCAGGAAATCCCCAAATGGATGAAAAGCAAGTGGTTCCGTTATGGTTTTCTCATTTTCTTTTTTGCAATGTTCTTCCAAATGCTATGGACTACTTATCTGGTGTTTGCAGGCGCATCCGATCTCAAGCAGGTCGTCACCCTTCTGTGGACGTTCAAGGTGCCGTGGCAGTGGGCGTACCACGGTACAGCGCTGCATCCCGGTGTTGCACAGTTTGCCTTCGGATTTTACAGTGTGATGCTTACCTCTACCGTTCTGGGGTTGGTGACGATGGTTCTGTTCAAACCCCGCAGCTGGTGTGTCTACTGTCCCATGGGCACCATGACACAACTCATTTGCAAGGCAAAACAGGTCGGAAAAAGCCAGAAAGCCTGATATGGGACAAAAGCACCGTTATCGTCTTATGCCAGCGCACAGAAAATTTTCCCCATCTTCTTTCCCTTTTCTATTCTGCGAAACGCGGACCGATTTTCTCCGGTCCGCGTTTTCACAAATGTGACAAATTTTTCTCACAAATCCTCTCCCCCTTTTACCATCGTGTATAACACGGCCCGCATTTCTACCGAATACGTGTACATATATGGACTAAAACACTACATAATGTGCAATACGTGTCCGAAATGCACTTTTACTTTTGGTTACTTTCTGGTATAATAATTAAAATAACACAACGGTATCCACTGTTTCGGTCTCATGTGCAGCAAAAAAACTGCCATAAAAGGAACATATGGGAGCCTTATATAAATGGGGAAATACTATGGAAGAGAAAACACTGGTCATCACGGGCATGGGTGCGGTAACGCCCATCGGCATCGGGGTTTCCGCCTACTGGGAGGCGCTGGTTTCCGGCCATTGCGGCATCGGCCGGATTACGCGCTTTGACGCATCCGACCTGCCGGTACAGATCGCGGCCGAGCTAAAGGGCTTCGACCCCGCCGACCACATGCCCAAAACCCTGGCGCGCACAATGGACCCGTTCATGCAGTTCGCATTCGTGGCGGCGCAGCAAGCGCTCGAGGACAGCGGCCTTGCCATCGAACCGGAAGCCGACCGCATCGGCATCGTGATGGGTACGGCCATGGACGGTGTAACCACGGTCGCGCAGACACAGGCCGCCTATGATGCAGGCCACCGCGTCGGTCCGCGTTTTGTGCCCATGACCATCGGCAACATCGCCGCCGCGCAGATCGCGATTGCGCGCGGCATCCATGGACCGAGCCTGACGCTCAACACTGCCTGCTCCGCGGGCGGCGACGCGATCATGACCGCCGCCATGCTGCTGCGCGCCGGCGAGGCGGACGCTGTGCTCGCAGTCGGAGGCGAAAGCATTCTGTGTCCGATCGTCGTGTCCGGCCTGTCGCAGGCCAAGGCGCTCTCCCGCCGCAACGACGATCCCGAAACTGCCTGCCGTCCGTTCGACGCGGAGCGAGACGGCTTTGTCATTGGCGAGGGCGGCGGCGCGCTGCTGATCGAAACCGAAGAACACGCGCTCGCGCGCGGTGCCAAAATCCACGCTGTGCTGGCGGGCTACGCCAACACCTCGGATGCACACCATGTCACTGCTCCCTGCCCAGACGGCGCAGGCGCAGCCCGCTGCATGCAATTGGCGCTGAAAAAGGCCAGCATGCAGCCATCCGACATCGGTTATATCAATGCACACGGCACCTCGACCCCGCTGGGCGACAAGGCCGAAACACTTGCGGTCAAATCCGTGTTTGGCGGCCGCGAAAGCGCCCCCCCGATGTCCTCCACCAAGTCCGCGACCGGCCATCTGATGGGCGCGGGCGGCCTGACCGAAGCGATCGCCTGTATCAAGGCCATCCAGACCGGTATACTGCCGCCGACGCTGCACCTGAGCACGCCCGATCCCGACTGCGATCTGGATTATGTGCCGAATGCCGCGCGCCCGGCTAAAATTTCCGCTGCCATGTCCAATTCGCTGGGCTTCGGCGGACAAAACTCCAGCATTATTGTTAGCAACTACCAGAAATGAGGCGAATCCCACTTTGCAAAACCAATACACCTATGATGTCACCATGTTCCGCGAGACGTTTGAAACGCGCTTTACCTATCTGAACGGTTTTCTGCGCAATGTCACCCGCTTCGGCAGCCGCCCTGCGCTGCATGACCCGCTCTCCGGCCGCCGCTGGACTTACGCCCAGCTCAACGCCGAGGCCAACCGTCTGGCGCACGCGCTGCGCGCAGACGGGGTAGGCAAAAACGATGTGGTCATGTTCACCCTGCTCAATTCTCCCGAATTTGTATTCTGCTATCTGGCTGCGCACAAGGTCGGCGCAATCGCCTGCCCGGTCAACTACCGGCAGGGCGCGGGCGAAATCGCACTTGTGATTGACGACAGCCGTCCCAAAGCCTTTATCTATGATGCGGAGTTCGGTGAACTTTCCGGCGGCGCACTTGAGATGTGCGAACACCAGCCCGCTCGCGTCGTGATGGTCAGCTACAAGGGCGATGCAGCCGCCCCCGCGGGCCATACCAGCTATGCGGATTATGTTGCCGGTCAGCCCGAAACCGATCCTCCGATCGACTTTGCACCGCACATCTACGATGAGACCACGCGACTTTATACTTCGGGTACGACCAACCGCCCCAAGGGTGTGCCAATCAACAATATCAACGAAGTGCTGTCCGCACATGATGTGATGATGCACTTCCCGCTCGGTCCGACCGACCGCACGATGAACATGACCCCGTGGTTCCACCGCGGCGGTATCCACTCGGGCGGTCCGTGCCAGACCTTATACGCGGGCGGCGAAGTCGTGATTTTGCGCGACTTTGCGCCCAAGCGCTGTCTGGAATACGCGGAAAAGTATCAGATCTCGTTCTTGATCGGCGTGCCGACCATCATTGCGATGCTGGCCCGCACACAGGAGCGCACGCCCGCCGATCTGTCCAGGCTGCGCGGTATCGTCACGATGGGCGCGCCGTTTGAAAAGGCCGCCTGCGAAAAGTATATGCAGCTGCTGACCCCCAATATCTTCAACGGCTACGGCACGACTGAAACCTTCTGGAACACCTTCCTTCGCCCGTTTGATTTGCCCGATATGGCCGGCTCCGCCGGACGTTCTTGCACGGACGACGAGGTACGGCTGGTCGCCATCCATGAGGACGGCACGCACGCCGAGCCGGAAGAAACCGTGCCGCACGACAGCAAAACGCCGGGCGAGATCATCATTTCCTCGCCTGCCAAAAGCGCGTTCTGTTACTTCAACAACCCGGAAATGACCGCCCAGAAGTTCTACAAGGGCTGGCTGTACACGGGCGATGTAGGCGTGTGGGACGAAAATGAGTTTGTCACCGTGTCCGGCCGCAAGGACGACATGATCGTTTCTGCGGGCGAAAACATCTACCCCACCCAGATCGAAGCAGTACTCAACGAGCACCCCAAGGTCGCGGAAAGCGCGGTCATCGGTGTGCCGGACAAGCTGCGCGGTGAAGTGGTTGCGGCCTATGTCGTCCCGTCGGACGACAGTCTGACCGTGGAGGAACTCAAGGACTATTGCGTGCACAGCCCGATGCTGTCCTCCTACAAATGGCCCCGTATTTACAATATTGTCAAAGAGCTGCCGCACACGGCAACCGGCAAGCTGATGCACTATAAACTGCGTCAACAACACGAAAGCAAGTAAAAAAAAGACGGCTTGAGAGCTTCTCAAGCCGTCTTTTTCTGCATTCAGGCCGCGGTTTCCTGCGGTGTCTCCGCCTGTCCCAGCAGGCGTCGGTAAGTCAAGTCGATGGAAAAGGCACCGAGCGGCGCGGTGATCAGAATCGCCAGCACCGCGACCGTCAACACGATCTGCCCGCATCCCAGCCCCATGCTCAGCGGTACCGAGCCGATTGCGGCCTGTACGGTCGCCTTGGGCGTATAGGCGATCATGCAGAATAGACGCTCCTTCGCAGAGAGTGGCGTGCGCAGCAGGCAAACAAACACGCCCGCCATGCGGAACACCAGCGCGCCGAGCACGACCAACACGGCTGCTGCGCCTGCCGCCGCGGCATATCCGATATCCACTGTCGCGCCGACCAATACGAACAGCAGCACCTCTGCCGCGACCCACAGACGGTTATACTTGCCCGACAGCCGTGCGGCCAGTTCCGGGCGCCGGCGGTTGATCGCAATACCGCAGCTCATTACCGCGAGCAGACCGGAAAACGGCACGATGCCCTTGACCGCATTCTCCAGCGCGACGAACAGAAACGACAGACTGAGCAGCACGACCACCTTGACGGAATCGCGTACATGAATGCGGCGGTACACTGCACCGAACGCCACACCGACTGCCAGCCCGACCGCGATGCCGGTCACGATCGACACCGGGATCTGCACAAAGGTTGCAGGTGAAAACGTGCCGCCCTGCGCAAGGCCGGTGAACGCCGTGAACATAACGATGACGAACACATCGTCCACCGATGCGCCCGCCAGAATCATCTGAGGGATGCTGCGGCGCGTACCGAATCCCATTTCCATCAAGCGCAGCATCTTGGGCACGATCACCGCGGGCGACACCGCCGCCACCACTGCGCCCATGATTGCGGCATCCAGCAGCGAAATACCGAGCAGCCGCGGCGCAAGTATCACCATCCCCACGATCTCAAAGCACGCGGGTACAAAACACAGCAGTACTGCCGGACGTCCCACCTTTTTCAGGTCCTCCAGATTGAGCGACAAACCCGCGCGCGTCAGAATGATGATCAGAGCGAGCTGCCGCAGGTCGGCTGAGATGCCCAGAATGGATGGGTCCAGCAGATCGAGCACATACGGCCCAAGCAGAATGCCGGTCAGCAGCATTCCCAACAGGCTAGGCAGCCGCAGCCGTGTCACGATCCACCCCAAACTCATCCCCACCAAAAAAATCAGGGCAAGACTTGTCAGCATACTATTTTTCCTCCTTGTTTTCCCGTTTGCAGGCACAAAAAAGCTGATAACCCTGCAAACAATTTGCAGAAGTCATCAGCTAAGCAGCGGTTCTGGCTTTGATGCCACGGGAGAACTTCATTCCCTCGGACGGTATTATACCGCGCGCACCGGCTGCTGTCAAGCCGGATTGTGCGCCACCAATGCAATTTGTGAACAAACAAAAAATTTCCGTTTTATACTTGACTTTATCAAGTGGCAGGCTTATACTTGACAAAGTCAAGAAAGGAGCATTCCCTCTATGGTCAATACCTTAGCCTATTTTTCCACCGTGTTGTCCCGCAGCTTCGCCGCCTATACTGCGCGCATCCTCGAACAACTCGGACTGAGCCAAGGACTGCTGTACCTAGTGCTTTATGTCGGACGGCATCCGGGCTGCACCCAGTCCGAACTTACGAGCGCACTCGGGCTGGACTGGGGCTACTGCCAGCGCAGCACACTGCGGCTGGTGGAAGACGGTTTCTTCCTGCGAGAAAAGCGGGGCCGCGCCTATCGTCTGACCCTCAGCGAAAAAGGCATGCAAGCATTTGAGACCAGCCATCAAGTCTTTTTCGACTGGGATAACGAGATATTGCAGACGCTTAGTGAACAAGAACGCACGCAGCTGTTGACGCTGCTCGCCAAAGTCAAAGAAAAGGAAGCGAATACCAAGCTATGTACGAGACGATAAACAGCCCGATAAACTACGGCGGGCTGACGTTAAAAAACCGCATTATTTTCGCCCCCACCTCGATGGGCTTACCTGAGGACGAACTGATTGCCCGCTATCGTGCGATCGCGGCGGGCGGCTGCGCCATGATTATTCTCGGCGATGTGCCGGTACTGAAGCACGGTTTTGGCCCATCACTCTACACAAAAAAGGGTTTTGCCCTCTATCAGCACATTGCCGAAACCGTCCATGCGGAGGGCTGCCTGCTGTGCGCACAACTGCACCAGTCGGATTCCAACGTCAAGGCAATGCTCAAATACGTTCCGGGCGTACTGACCAAACGCATCAGCATGGCCGATCTACGCCCGCTGCTGAATGAACAGGTCGGGCCGTATATCACCAACCTGCCGGTGCGCAAAATCCACAAAATCACGGAAGCCTTCGGGGAAGCCGCTGTGCTGGCGTGCAAAGCGGGCTTCGATATGGTGCAAATCCACGGTGACCGCATGTGCGGCAGCTTCAGCTCCACCGTATACAACCACCGCACAGACGAATATGGCGGCAGCCCGGAAAACCGTGCCCGTTTCGCCGTCGAGGCCGTACAGGCGGTGCGCCGCCGTCTGCCTGACTTGCCGATCGACTACAAGCTGGCTGTGCGGCAGGAAAACCCGCACTACGGCAACGCAGGCGTATTACAGGAAGAACTGCCGGCATTTATCCCACTGCTCGAGCAGGCGGGCGTGACCAGCTTCCATGTGACGCTGGCCAACCACGGTGAGCTAACCGATACCATTCCGCCCGCAAAGCACCCATATTTTCACGAGGAAGGATGCTTTCTGCCGTTCTGCGACGCGGTGCGCAAGTTGACAAAACTACCGATCTGCGGCGTCGGTGGACTGACCCAGCCCGATTTTGTCGAACAGCAGCTTGTCTCTGGCCGCATCGACTGCGCTGCAATGAGCCGCCAGTTAATCGCCGACCCGGACTGGCCGCGCAAGGTATGCTCGGACCATGCAAACGAAATCCGGCGCTGCGTGCGCTGCAACAAAAAATGCCTTGGCGGCATGATGGCGCACCAAGGCGTACACTGCATCTATGAAAGGAAGGACAACGCATGACTTACGCAATTATTTACAGCAGCAAGACCGGCAACACCCGCCTACTGGCCGAAACCCTCCGCGATACCCTGCCCACCGCCGACTGCCTGTATTTCGGTGAGCCGAGCGACGAGGCTCTGCGTGCCGAGCGCATCTATGTCGGCTTTTGGACGGACAAAGGCACCTGCGATGCAGACACTGCGGCATTTCTCGCGCGCGTAACCACACAGGAGGTTTTCCTGTTCGGCACGGCGGGCTTCGGCGGCGCGCCGGAATATTTCGACAAAATCCTGTCCGCCGCGCGCCAGAACCTGCCGGATGGCGTCACCGTATGCGGCAGCTACATGTGTCAGGGTAAAATGCCCATGGCTGTCCGCGCCCGTTATGAACAAATGGAGGACAGCCCGCGCCGTCAAATGATGATCGAAAACTTCGACGCCGCCCTGTCCCACCCGGATACGGCTGACTTGGCCCACCTGCGTGACGCGGTGCTTGACCGATAATCCCGACACCAAAAAAGCCGATGTGCAGTTTATCTGCGCATCGGCTTTTTACATGGCATCAGGCCAACCATTGCAAATTTTTGTCCTCTGCAAGACTGCTCAAACCATAGACGAGCAAAATATCGTCCACCGGATGTTCCTGCAGCCAATCAGAAATCGTCTGCCGCTTGAAATACCGCAGGTCGATCAGGTCGATCGTGCTGTATTCCTCCGCAAGGAATGGCGTGAGCGCATGCGCATAGGAGTCCTTAACGACCAGCAGCCGTTTGTTGCTCTCCGCGTTGGTCTCGATATGCACACGCGCATGGTTGCCGCTCAAAAACACCGGATATTTGTCCGCCTGATCAAGATATTCCCGAAACAGCATGCCCTTCTGCACAACCGGCTCTTGACTGTTGCCATCATACACTCTGGTCATCGCTTGCAAATCGGGATCGGTCCATAACTCTATCTCGTCTGGCGGAGTCAGCCAGAGACCACTTTTGGAATAGGAGGTGCCGTAAAAATCCGGTACTCGCTCCACCGAAAAATCGTCGCGCATCACGGCAGATTTTCTCATCTCCTGCATCAACAGACGATAGGCGCAATATGCGCCCTCGGTCGTCCAGTGGTGGTCGGTGCGGTAATAAAGCGTTTCCGGGGCGTCCATACTGCGGAACGCTCCCATCACATCCAGCCAGTGCAGGCTGTCACCCGCAATTCGCCGCGCCTGCTCCAGCATGTCCGCATCCGGGTACGCCAGATGTAATGCGGGCAGCTTATCCTCCACCACCGCCCCTGATGTCGGGACCGCCATCATGTAAACCGGCACAGACTGTGCCTTCGCAAACTCCGTAATCGCCTGCATATTATCCTGCAAGATCTGTCGGTCGTCGGACAGCGGCGCAGAAAACAGCCAACCATCCGCTCCGCGAATGATGCTGCTCACCGCGCCCCGCCCCTCCGCCTGCTCCAGATAGGCATTCACACCGACCCATCCGTCTCGTCCCGGGAAATGATCGGACAGATACTTTTCCACGTTCTCAAACAGGCTTCCGTCTGCAATGCCCTCGACGCTGACCGTGGGTGCCTGCGCCAGCACGCGCTTCTCGTTTTCCGAAAAAGAGCGGTGCGGCAGCAGCCAGAATGCTGCCTGCGCACCGATCAAAACCCCGACGAACAGCAGCGCTACTGGGCGGGGATGGCGAAATTGCATGCGTATTGTCTCCTTTTAAAACCGAAAATACAAAAACGGGTTATAACTTTGCGCAACCAGTGCCGCACAGCTTGCCGCCAGCAGCAGCAAACACCAAACCGGCGCGCCGCACCGTACCAAGCGAGTTTCTTCCTTGCGCTGTACCAGCCGAGCGGCCAGCGGTAGCGCCGCCAACACCGCCACAGCGAACAGCGGCAGATAGGACAGTACCCACACTGCCGCCTGTGTACCGATCAAGCCGCCGGACAGTGAAAACATGGCGTGCAGATAGGCGGTCATCGCCCCAAAATCCTCGATCGCAAACAGCACCCAGCCCAGCACGACCAGTATCATGGTCAGAACATGCCGCAGCGCACGCGGCACGCGCGCCAGCCGCGCTTCCCCGATCAGGCGTTCCGCCGCCAGCAACACAAAATAATACAGTCCCCACAGCACATAGTTCCACGCCGCGCCGTGCCACAGGCCGGTCAGCGCCCAGACGATGAACAGGTTGACAAACGTCCGCACCTTCCCACATCGGCTGCCGCCCAGCGGGATATACACATAATCCCGAAACCATTGGCTGAGTGTGATATGCCAGCGCCGCCAGAACTCCTTGATGCTCTGGGCGGCATAGGGATAACGGAAGTTGACCGGGATCTCGAACCCGAACATGCTGCCCAGACCGCGTGCCATATCCGAATAGCCGGAAAAATCAAAGTAAATCTGCATGGTAAACGCAGCCGCGCCCATCCATGCGCCCAGTATACCGACGCCGTCCGGCAGCGCACGCAGCCCATCCCACAGCTGTCCCATGGGATTGGCAAGCAGCATCTTTTTACCGAGACCGATCATGAACAGGCAAAAGCCGTTTGCGATCTTGTTCCAAGTCTCTTCCCGCCCATCAAGCTGACCGCGCAGCTCCTCATAGCGCACGATCGGCCCTGCAATCAGCTGCGGAAAAAACGTCATATATGTGGCAAACGACACTGCGCTTTTCTCCGCGGGCGTGGTTTTGCGGTAAACATCCAACACATAAGAAACCACCTGAAAGGTGTAAAACGAAATGCCCAGCGGCAGTGGAAGCGGCCCGGCGAGCACCTGCCCCAGCCCAATCGTATTCAGCACAAAGCCGGTGTATTTGAATACAACCAAAAGGCCCAGATCCAGTACCAGCGCTGTCACCAGCCACAATCGACGGGGACTGGTTTCAGCGCAGGCGGCAATTCGCCGTCCGATCAGCCAGTTGACGACCGCTGTCAACAGGATAACCGGCAAAAACCATGGTTCTCCCCAGCCATAGAACACCAGATTTGCCGCGAGCAAAAAATCATTGCGCCACCGGCGCGGCAAACAATAATATCCCACCAAAACAACCGGCAGGAAGAAAAACAAAAAGACCAACCCGGCGAAGCTCAATTTCGCACCGCCTTTACGGATTCAGCAAATCCTGCACCGCCGTTTTTGCAGCGGCGTTATCCGCCGTGACGCAGAAAACAACATAAACGCCATCCTGCTCGAGCACAGCGCTTTCCAGCTTGGGCACTTCCTCCGGCTTGTAGTCCGAATAGCCCTTAATCCAGCCATCCGTGAAGGTTTGCAGCGCGTCGGCAATGCTCTGTGCTGCATCCTTGTCGGTTGCTTCGAATACCGCTAAGCTCTCCGCCGTCGCGCCGCTGCCAACATAGGCCGCGCCGTCCTGCACCAGATCGGTGCTCACGTCGTAAAACCGGCAAGCGCCTGCGCTGTCCATCTCGGTCATCTGATCGGTGAAGCTGACGCTGTCCTTGAGCTGCTGCACGGCATCCGCTGGGTTGATCTCCGCCTGTTGCTTGCCGCAGCCTGCCACCGCCATACAAAGGGCGGCAGCGAGCGCTGCCGCACACCGTTTCATCTGCTGTTTCATTCTTGTTCCGCCTCCGCAATGCTTTCTTTCAGAAGTTCCGCCCATATTTCCGTATATTCCTTGGCAGGATGAATGCCGTCTGCCGCCGCATCCGCAGGCAGACAACCGTCTGCATCCGCCAGCGCAGAAAATGCATCCACATATACCGCGCCATTTTCCTGCGCAATCTGCTCGATTTCCGCATTGCAGGCCTGAATGGAAGCGTTATTGGTGTTATTTTCATTTTGCTCCGACACTTCCGCCGATACAGGCGGAATCGCCGAAAGATAGATGACCGCGTCCGGACAGTACGAACGCGCGGTATCGATCACTTTGGCATATTCTTCGGTGAACGCCTCCCGATTGCTCCAGCCGAGCTCGTTCTCCCCAAAGAAAAAGATGATATGCGCAAAATCTTTATCCTTCAGCAGATCGATGATCGGTGTCTCTGTATCCTCTCCCTGCACCATCGGCTGCTCAAATACACTGTTCACATTCAGGCCCACACGATAGTAATACGACGCTTTGGGCATAGCGTCGTACACATAAAAACTATCAATATAAGAATTACCCACCAGCGCGGTATCTTCATATGTCGTGTGCTGTGACTGCGACTGCTCCGCCGCTTCATTGGATAATTCTGTCTGTTCCTTGGCCTGCACCTGACCGGAACAACCGGTCAAACAGAGCGCCGCCAGTATACCAGCCAACATGGACTGTGCCCTCATTTCCATCCGTTCCCTTCATTGCTCATTTCTTGTCGAATCATCTGGCAAAGGATTATATACCACAAACGTAGAACCAAAACAACAAAGGTAACAACATTGTTGTCATACTGATACCGGAATGAAACTTGCGTATTTCATTTCCCCACTTGACCTTCTGCGCGACCGTTTTACATGCACTTTTTCTCCATTCCAGCGCAGGCGGATTTTAAGCCTTCTCGCGGCGGGCGCACAGTGAAATGACACAAAAAGCGGCAGCCGGTTTCCCGGCTGCCGCCTCTCTGTTTGCTCGGTTTGATCCGCGCCCTTGTGGTTATTTCAAAATGCCCAACGCCATGTCGCGGAAAATACCCGGCCTGCTTTCGAGTTCACGGAACGTGCCTCTTTCCACGATCTCCCCTTTGTCCATCACAATGATTTCATCGCAGTTTTGCAGCGTGGACAGTCGGTGCGCGATCGACAAAATCGTTGTTCCGCATTCTTCTTTCAGCTTTTCAATCTCCTGCTGAATCCACTTTTCCGATGTATTATCCAGCGCAGAAGTCGCCTCATCCAAAATCAGAATTTTCGGCTTGCGTAAAAAAATACGCGCCAAAGCAATTCTCTGCCGCTGCCCGCCCGACAGGTTGCGACCACCCTCGGAAAGCATGAACTGATACCCGTCCGGCATCTTCTCGATATCGGAAGCGATATTCGCCCTTCTGGCCGCTTCTTTCACCTCGGGCAAACTGACCTCGCGCTCCATGCCATAGCAGATATTGTGATATACCGTATCCGCAATCAGGAACGGGGTTTGCGGAACGATTGCAACATGTTCCGCAATGTTCCGACGCGAAAGCTGTGATAAGGCAACACCGCCCAGACAGACCTCTCCCTGTGCCTGCTCCAGCTTATCAATGATTTTGATAAGCGTAGATTTCCCGCATCCGCTCGGCCCCGCGATGCCGATAAATTTCCCTGCCGGAATAGATAGACTGATATCGTGCAAAATGGGCTGATCGGTTTTCTCGGGATAGGCAAAGCGCACATGGCGGATTTCAATTTCATTGGATGGCAAGGCGGCATCCTGCGTGTCCACCTGCTCTTGATACGAAAAATCCAGCGGAATATCGACCATCTGAAAATAATCTGCTGCCAACACGGTACACTCGGAAAACTCATCCAAAATGCGATGCAGTTCGCGCAGCGGCCCGGTCAGCTGCGTAAAGCACAGATAAGCCGTGAGCACGGTGCCGACGGTAATGATCTGCTGAGA
>DXDZ01000080.1 GCA_019115185.1 Candidatus Agathobaculum merdipullorum | reverse complement strand
CCCAGCGTCTGCTTTGCCATGCCTTTTTCCTTCCCCAAACGCTTGTTTTTCCACAACCTATCGGCTACATACTCCTTTGGACGGCGCATAAAAGGGCGCGCTGCAGATTTCATTTCTGCAACGCGCCCTTTTGCATTATTCTTCGGTTGTCTCTGCGGAGGTTTCAGCGGTTTCGCCATCCTCGGCGGTTTCGTCCTCTTCCTGCTTATCCGTGCGGGCAATCGAAATAACCTTCACGTCCTCACTCGTGCGCATCACGATAACGCCCTGCGAGCCGCGTCCGCATTCGCGGATCTCCTCGCAGCCCGTGCGGATGATGACACCGTCGTCCGTAATAATCATCACATCGTTATCGCTGTCCACGACCGCAATGCCGGCCACCAGACCGGTTTTAGCGGTCAGGTTATGCAGCATCATACCGCCGCCGCCGCGGTGATGGATGGTGAACTCCTCAACCGGCGTGCGCTTGCCGTAGCCGTTCTCGGTGATCGACAACACATAAGCGCCCTTACGCGCGCGCGCCGCACCAACAACATAATCGTCTTCGTTCAGGCGTATACCACGCACACCGGTTGCTGTACGGCCCATTGCACGCACTTCGTTCTCATCAAAGCAGATCGCGCGGCCCTCATGCGTTGCAATCAGGATGTTCTGCTCGCCGTCCGTCAGGCGCACATCAACCAGCGCGTCATCCTCATTGAGGTTAAGCGCACGCAGGCCGGCGCGACGGATATTCTGCAAATCGGACAGCACCACGCGCTTGGCAACGCCCTGACGGGTGACAAAGAACAAGAATTTGTCGTCAGCAAACTCCTTGATGGCGAACATCGCGGTAATCTTCTCTTCGCTTTCCAGCTCCAGAAGATTGACAATGTTCATGCCCTTAGCCGAGCGGCCGGTTTCGGGAATCTGATAGCCCTTGAGCTTATACACCTTTCCACGGTCGGAGAAGAACAGGATAGTGTCATGCGTCGAAGCGGTGAAGATATCCTTTGCAAAGTCCTCCTCACGGGTGCTCATCGCGGACACACCTCGACCACCGCGCCGCTGTGCTCGGTAAACCGAGGTCGGCTGACGCTTGATATAGCCAAAATGGGTGAGCGTATACGCGCACTGCTGCTCCTCGATCAAATCTTCGATGTCGATCTCGTCCGCGACATTGGCGATTTCGGTATGGCGTTCATCGCCGTACTTCTGCTTGATCTCCTGCAATTCCGCCTTGACGACTGCGAGAATGTTCGCATCGCACGACAGAATATCCTCGAAGTTTGCGATTTTGCCTTCGAGTTCCTTGTATTCGTCGTTGATTTTCTCCTGCTCCAGACCGGACAGACGACCCAGACGCATATCGACGATCGCCTGTGCCTGCGGCTCGTCGAGGTGGAACTCAAAGTGCTCCGAGCCGTCCACGATGCCGAGCAGCGCGATCTGGTCAATCCAGAACGGCTCGGCCATCAGGTTGACCTTGGCTTCGGCTTCGTTTTTGGAAGCGCGGATGATGGCAATGATGCGGTCAATGTTATCGGTTGCTACCTTGAGACCTTCCAGAATATGCGCGCGGTCCTGCGCTTTTTTCAGATCAAAGCGCGTGCGGCGCTCGACGACGTCCTTCTGGAAGCCGACATATTGGTCGATGATCTGCCGCAGCGTGAGCACACGCGGCTGCAATTTGCCAGATGCGCCCGACGGCACGAGCGCAATGTGAATCATCGAGATCGTGTCCTCGAGCTGGGTATAGGTAAACAGCTGATTGAGAATGACCTGCGCGTTGGCGTCGCGGCGGATATCCACCACGATCTGCATGCCTTCGCGCGAGGAATGGTCCTGAATATTGGTGATGCCGTCTACGCGCTTGTCCTTGACAAGGTTCGCCATGGACTCAACCAGACGCGCTTTATTGACCATGTAGGGGATCTCGGTAATCAGGATCTGGCTTTTGCCGTTCGGCAGATCAACGATCTCAGTCTTGGCGCGCACCTTGATCTTGCCGCGGCCGGTCGCATACGCTGCGCGGATGCCGCTGCGGCCCATAATAACGCCGCCAGTCGGGAAGTCCGGCCCCTTGATGAACTGACAAATCTCGTCCATCTCGGCTTCGGGATGGTCGATCACATAGCAGATGCCGTCGATGACCTCGGTCAGGTTGTGCGGCGGGATGTTGGTCGCCATACCGACCGCAATGCCCGACGAGCCGTTGACCAGCAGGTTAGGGAAGCGGGAGGGCAGCACGACCGGCTCTTTGAGCTCTTCGTCAAAGTTCGGGCCAAAATCTACCGTGTTTTTCTTGATATCGGCCAGCATGTAGTTGGAAATTTTGGCCATGCGGGCCTCGGTGTAACGGTAAGCTGCCGGGGGATCGCCGTCCACCGAACCGAAGTTGCCGTGGCCATCGATCAGCGGATAGTGCAGCGAAAACGGCTGCGCCATACGCACCAAAGCATCGTAAACCGATGCGTCGCCGTGCGGATGATAGCGGCCGAGCACGTTACCGACGGTCGTAGCCGACTTACGATAGGGCTTATCCGAGGTCAGGCCGTCCTCATACATCGCGTACAGGATACGGCGGTGCACGGGCTTTAAGCCGTCGCGCACATCAGGCAGCGCACGGCCGACAATGACGCTCATCGCATAGTCGATGTAGCTCTTTTTCATCTCTTTTTCGAGATCGACCTGCAATATTTTTTGCTGTTCGTATTCTTGACTCATTCTTTGCCTCCGGAATTGTTGGCGTTATTATGCATATCGTCCGCGCATCAGACGTCCAGATTCATCACATACTTGGCGTTTTTCTCAATAAATTCACGCCGCGGCTCGACCTTTTCGCCCATCAGCAGCGCAAAAGTCTCGTCGGCCGCTGCCGCATCGTCCATCGTTACCTGAAGCAGTGTTCGGTTTGCCGGGTCCATGGTGGTCTCCCACAACTGCTGCGGGTCCATCTCGCCCAGACCTTTGTATCGCTGCACGCGCACGCCTTCGCCCATTTCAGCGATGCATTCGCGCTGCTGCTCGTCAGTGTAGGTATAGCGCACTTCCTTACCCTTTTCGTTCTTGAAAAGCGGCGGCTGCGCGATAAACACATGCCCATGCTCAATGAGCGGCAGCATGAAGCGGAAGAAGAACGTCAGCAGCAGGGTACGGATATGGCTGCCGTCCACGTCGGCATCGGCCATCAGAATGATTTTGCCGTAACGCAGCTTACTGAGGTCGAAGTCGTCACCGAAGCCCGCGCCGAACGCGGTAATCATCGGGGTCAGCTTATCATTGCCATATACGCGATCGAGACGCGCCTTTTCGACGTTGAGCATCTTGCCCCAGAGCGGCAAGATGGCCTGATGACGTCGGTCACGGCCTTCCTTGGCCGAACCGCCTGCGGAATCACCCTCGACGATGTAGATTTCAGTGTAAGTCGGGTCTTTTTCAATGCAGTCGGCCAGCTTGCCGGGCAGGGAAGCCGAGTCGAGCGCAGACTTGCGCCGCGTCATCTCGCGCGCCTTTTTGGCCGCCTCGCGGGCGCGGGCGGCGGTCTGCGCCTTGTCGATAATCGTGCGCGCGACCTGCGGATTTTCCTCAAAGAAGGTCATCAGCTTTTCGGACACCATCGCATCGACCAGCGTGCGCATATCGCTGTTGCCCAGCTTGGTCTTGGTCTGTCCCTCGAACTGCGCTTCCTGCAACTTGACCGAGATAATCGCGGTCAGGCCCTCGCGCGCGTCCTCGCCCTTGAAGGACTCGTCATCCTTGAGCAGCTTGTATTTGCGGCCGTATTCGTTGAGCACGCGGGTGAGCGCCGCCTTGAAGCCGGTCTCATGCGTGCCGCCCTCGGTCGTGTTGATGTTGTTGGCAAAGGACAGCAGCAGCTCGCTGTAACTGTCGGTATACTGCATGGCGACTTCGGCCATCGAGGTATCGCGGCTGCCTTCCATGTAAATGACCTGCTCATGCAGCGGGTTTTTGGTGCGGTTGAGGTGCTGCACAAACTGGCGGATGCCGCCCTCGTAGTGCATGACTTCCTCGACCGGCTCATCGTCGCGCTCGTCGCGCAGCGTGATCTTGAGGCCCGCGTTCAAAAACGCCTGCTCACGCAGCCGCTTTTCCAGCACGTCGAAATCGTAAACCGTCGTCTCGAAGATCTCCGGGTCGGCATGGAAACGGATGGTCGTGCCGGTTTCGCTTTCGCAGGGTGTGTCGCGCATTTTGACCTGCGTCACACCGCGTTCAAAGCGCATGTAGTGCTTGGTATGTCCGTCGCGCACCTCGGCTTCCAGCCAGTCGGACAGGGCGTTAACGACCGACGAACCAACGCCGTGCAGGCCGCCGGACACCTTATAGCCCGATCCGTCGAACTTGCCGCCTGCGTGCAGCACGGTCAGCACGACCTCGAGCGTCGGAATGCCCATCTGCGGATGAATGCCGCAAGGGATGCCGCGGCCGTTATCCGCCACGCGGATGATATCGCCCTTTTCGATCGTCACCTCAATATGGGTGCAGTAGCCCGCCAGCGCTTCGTCGATCGAATTATCAACGATCTCATACACCAGGTGGTGCAGGCCGCGCGCCGAAGTCGAGCCGATATACATGCCCGGACGTTTGCGCACGGCTTCCAGGCCTTCGAGCACCTGGATTTGACTTTCGTCATAGGTGTCGGTGACCTTGAGGTCGAGCACTTCGTCCTTGATTTCCATTTCTTCACTCATATGATTTAATTTCCTTTCCAGAAATTGCGGTAACGATGGTTTGATGCGCTTATATTGCGTATGCCTTTTCCGCGCGGCGCTGCAATGCCTGCGATGACAGACTGGTCAGATACAGCGTTTCGCCCAGCGCATTTTCGCATAAAACGCCGGCGCGCGGAAGGTCCTCATACAGCTCGATGATGCGCCCTTCCTCCTGCAGCCGCGACAGCAGCGCGGCGGTGCGTTTGGAGGCGGTGGCGGTGTCCATATCGAACACGGCGACCACGCTTTGCAGCGGCACGATATAGTCCTGTCCCAGATGCAGATACATGGAAAACCCTCCTGTTTTCCCACAAAATGGACAAAATAACAGACCGTGGAACGGCCGCGCGCGGGTTTTTTCAGCCGCCGCGCGGAGGATCGTCCGCCGGTCTGTCCCTCGGGCTGTATTCTATTCTAATTATACCACTTTTTTCAGGTTTTGTGTACCGAACAGACGGAAAAACTCAAATGATTTTACCGTTTTGTATTTGGAAAACTGCGCCAGCACGCAGTTTGTCCGAAATGCCGTCCTCACAGCAGGTAATCATGACCTGACCGGCCGAAATCCGGTTCAAAACAAAGTCCTGCCGCCGGCGGTCGAGCTCGGAAAGCACGTCGTCAAGCAGCAAAACCGGATACTCGCCGTCCTCCCCGAAAAACAGCTCGCGCTCGGCAAGTTTGAGCGACAGCGTACAGGTGCGCACCTGTCCCTGCGAACCGTAAGAGGCAGCGCTGCGCCCGTCGAGCAGCAGCACAAGATCGTCCTTGTGCGGGCCGGACAGGCAGCTGCGCGCCGCGATTTCGGCCTGTTTGTGGCGCAAAACATGGTCGATCAGCTCCTGCTCGATCTGCTTTGCCGATGCAAAAGGATCAGTGACCGAAGAGACGGTCTGGTACTCGCCGGAGAGCACCTCCTGCGGCGCGATATCGGCATAGACAGCCGCCGCCGCTTCGAGCAGCTTTTTGCAATAATACGCGCGATAACGGATGATTTGCGCACCGATATGCGCCATACGCAGCGAAAAATCCTCCCACATGGACAAAAGCGAGGGCTTTTCCTCACTGTCGCGCAAAATGCGTGTTTTGTGTTCGTGCAGGCGGTTATATTCCTCCAGATAACGCGCATAGTATGGCCGTAGCTGGCACAGTGCGGTGTCCAGAAAACGCCGTCTCGCGCCCGCGCCCTGCCGCACCAGCATCAAATCCTCGGGGCAAAACAGAACGGTTTTCAAAATGCCCTGCGCATCCGACTGTCGTTTCTGCCGCACACCGTTTTTGTAAATTTCCATGGATTTTGTGCGCGAAAGACGCAGTTCCAGTGCAAAATCGCGCCCCTGCGCTTGAAAATCTGCCAAAATCCGCGCATAATTTTCCCCGAAGCGCAGCCCTTCTTTTTTCTGTGCCGTGCGGAATAAACGCATGGTGGAACAAGCGGCAGCGGCTTCCAGCAGATTGGTTTTTCCCTGTCCGTTTTCGCCGCAGATCAGGTTAACCGCGGGGTCAAATGCAAACCGCGCATGCTCATAATTGCGGAACTGTTCCAGCTCCAGCGAACGGATATTCATACGATTTGGACGGTCTCGCCGTCAAGCGTCACGGTGTCGCCCGGACGCAGTTTTTTACCGCGCATGGTGCAGCTTTCGCCGTTTACGAGCACTTCACCCTCGGCAATACGGATTTTGGCTTCTCCGCCTGAGCTGACTAGATTAGCAAATTTTAACAAAGCATCCAGTTTTATGAATTCCGTTTCGATCTTGATTTCAGTCATTGGCTTTCAACCTCACGGGCAGCACCAGATAAGTGTATTTATCGCCCTCCAGTGGCGAAATGACGATCGGATTGAGCGAACCTTTGAGCTGCACTTTGACCGTGTCATCGCCGGCTGCGCGCAGCGCATCCAGAATATAACGGTTGTTGAAACCGATTTCCAGATCGTTGATCGAGCCGTCGAACGCACATTCATCGTAGCTCTTGCCGACCGCAGTGATGCAGGACATCTGCACATACGAGCCATCAAAATGGAATCTGACCGGGTTTTTCAGCTTTTCGGACACGATCAGAGACACACGTTCGATGCAGGTGATCAGTTCGTGCCGGTCGGCTTTGACGACATATTCAAATTCCGAGGGAATTGCCGCGCGGTAATTGAGGAATTCGCCGTCGATCAGGCGGGTAATGAGCGTTGTGCCGCCGATACGGAACAAAATGTTCTTGCGGTCGGGGAAAATCTCAACATCGCCGTCCTCTTCGGTCAAAATGCGTTCGATTTCGCGCAGCGACGGGCCGGGCACAACGAACTTCATGTCCCCGGAAATACCTTCCACGGTTTCCCGGCGCACAGAAAGTCGATAACCGTCTACCGCAACAACGTTTAAGCGGTTGCCTTCCAGTTCAAATAAACAACCCGTGTGGATCGGTTTGGATTCGTTGTCGGAAACCGAGAAAATCGTCTGCGCAATCATACTTTTGAGCATAGCCTGCGGCAGGGAAAAGCCGGTATCGGCAGAAACTTCAGCCAAAGCCGGGTATTCGTCTGCTTCGGTAGCAACCAGATTGAATACGGCGCGACCGCATTTGATGGTCGTCAGCAGTTTGTCGTCGGTTTCCAGATAGACAACATCCTGCGGCAGCTTGCGTACAATATCGTAAAACAGCTTGGCGTTGAGCACAATGCTGCCGGGTTCAACAATATCGGCTTCGGCAGTGGTGCGGATGCCCATGGAAAGATCATAGCCGGTTAAGGTTAGCGAATCGGTTTCTGCGGTGACGAGCAAACCTTCGAGCAGTGGCATGGAGCTTTTTCCGGTGACTGCACGGGAGGCTGTACCGATCAGACTGAGCAGTGTTTCTTTTTCACAGGAGAATTTCATCGGTCGTTCCTCTTTCTTTGGAAATCGTAAGAAAAAAACAGGATAGGATTTTATCGTAGTAGTAGGGGCTGGGGAAATTGGGGAAAAACGGTGAAAAGCCAGACGTGGTGCGGGAAATGTCGTACACAGGAGGATGTGGATGAATTTTATACGCTCCACAGCTTCCACAGTTTGTTTTTTTTATCCACAGGACAAGTCTTGTGGAATCCACAGGGATATGTGGACAGATTTTCATTCCCCGCGGATGTTGTTGTGCAGCTTTTTGATGACCTCTTCGGTCTCTCTGGAGTTCTTGCGTTCTTCCTCGATTTTGTTGCAGGCGTGCATGACCGTGGTGTGATCGCGCTTGAAAATCTTGGCGATATCGGGGAAGGAGTATTCCAGCTCCTGACGGATCATATACATGGCCATCTGGCGTGGGTAGGCAACGTCCTTGGAGCGGTTTTGCGAGATCATCTGCTCGACAGGGATATAAAAATAGTTGGCGACGGCCTCCATGATGCGTTCGGGCGTGGGGTTCAGGCCGGGATTTTCGATGCGCAGCGCGTCGATTGCGTTTTCTGCCAACGCAACGGTGATGCGTTCGCCCATCAGTTCATGCATGGCCTTGATTTTCTTGACTGCGCCTTCGAGCTGTCGGATGTTGGCTTGAATGTTCTCGGCAATGTAAACGGAAACGTCGTCCGGCAGGTCTACCCCCATCTTGATCGCCTTGTCACGGATGATGGCGATACGGGTTTCAAAGTCCGGCGGCTGAATATCGGCCAGCAGACCCCACTCAAAACGGGTCTTCATGCGGTCCTCTAAGGTATTGATCTCTTTGGGCGGTCGGTCGGAGGTCAGTACGATCTGCTTTTTCGCCTCATACAGCGCGTTGAAGGTATGGAAAAATTCCTCCTGTGTGCGCTCCTTGCCCGCGATAAACTGCACGTCGTCCAATAGAAGCAGATCGACCATGCGGTATTTGTTGCGGAAAGTCTGCACATTGCCTTCCTGAATGGCGGTAATCAGCTCGTTGGTGAAGTCCTCGCCCTTGACATAGATGATGCGGAACTCCGGATGCGTGCGGCGCAGCACATTGGCGATCGCGTACATCAGGTGGGTTTTGCCCAGCCCTGAGTTACCGTAAATGAACAGCGGGTTATTTTCCGCTGCCGGACGCTGCGCGACCGCGAGCGCTGCCGCGTGTGCAAACTTGTTGCTCGAGCCGACGATGAACCGTTCAAAGGTGTAATCGTCATAGGGGGATGAGCTGGTGGTGGGCGCGGTGTACTCGCCGGTGACGACCACGACGGTTGTCGGGTCGCCCGTCAGCTCATACAGCGCGTTTTGCAGCGGCTCAATGAATTTTTGGTCGATAAATTCCTTTTTGAACTGGACCGGAGAATGCAAAATCAAACGGTTGTCCGTGAAAGAAACAACCGTTGCATCGTCGAACCAGGCGGAAAGGCTGGACGGCGGGAAATCGCGTTCAAGGCGTTCGAGCGCCATTTCCAATATATTGTTAGCCATGGGGCGCCTCCTGTCGATATAAGTACATAGTTATAATCATAATAACACAAGTTCCCGGCATATTCAACTGCAAGGGTTTTTCCACAGATTGGGGATAAAATGATGGATTTCGGCGTGCAGCGCAATTTATAGTATGATTTTTTGACTTATCCACAAGATGTTGAAAACGCAAAAAAACCTTGACATTTAGGGGTTTCTATAGGATAATAATTATTGTCTCATATTCTGCGGACAGGCAGCGGCATATGCCCGCGTCTCGCGCCGGACCTATGCCGGTGCCCATCCGTAAATTCAAAAACAGGGAGGTGCACGAAGAAATGAAGAGAACGTATCAGCCCAAGAAGCGTCAGCGCTCCAAGGAGCATGGTTTCCGCAAGCGTATGCGTACGTCGAACGGCCGCAAGGTACTGGCCCGTCGCCGTGCCAAGGGCCGCGCACGCCTGACGCACTAAGCGTAGACCGATTTTTCAATACGCGCCGGCGGCGCGAAGGAAAAACGAAGCGAGCCGCTTTATCCTGCGGTTCGCTTTTTTCTTTTGTCAGAAAAAGGACAGGCCAAAAGGCCGCTCCAGTTCGGATGGAAGAAACCGGCGAGAGGGATTTGGGTCGTATCCGCCGGAACAAAAGCGATACGACCGGCTTTGCAAACATACTTAGCTGCAAAGAAATTGAGATAACGTCCAAACCGGGCGTTACCTTCCGTTTTTTCCCGGGCATCGGAAAAACGAGGAGAAAAAGATGAAACACACCATATCCTTGAAGGAAAACCATGAGTTCCGGCGGCTGTATCACCGGGGTGTTTCTTCGGCGGGCAGACATCTGGTTCTGTACTGCCGGAAAAACCGGCTGGGGTATAACCGGCTGGGGCTGACGGTCAGCGCAAAGCTGGCCGGCGCGGTGCAGAGAAACCGCGTCAAACGCCTGTTCCGTGAGGCGTATCGTCTGCATGAGGACGAATTCGCGGTGGGCGTGGATCTGGTGCTCGTCGCGCGCAGCCGCGCGGTGGGCGCAACTTATTTGGAAATTGAGAAATCGCTGCTGCGGGCTTTGCAGGAAAATAAAGTCGCGGCAGATCGGTCATGAAGCGTTTTTTGCTGGCGGCAATCCGGTTTTACCGCCGGCATATTTCACCGGCCAGACCTCCCTGCTGTCGGTATATCCCGACCTGTTCGCAGTATGCGATCGAGGCGATCGAGAAATACGGCGCACTCAAGGGCGGCTGGCTGGCGTTTAAACGCATCTGCCGATGCCATCCCTTCTCCAAACGCGGGCCATATGACCCCGTGCCGTAGCGGATGGAGAAAAATGGAGGATTGGTCCGGCGCAATTTCGTTTTGCAAATGAACAAACAACCCTACGGAGGTTTATATGGGAGAAATTTTCGGACTTGTCATCGTCAGGCCGCTTGGTCTGATTCTGCTGGCAATCTTTAAAGCGGTGGGCTCGTACGGCCTTGCGGTCATCCTGTTTGCGCTGCTGGTTAAGCTGGTTTGTATTCCGCTGGCCATCAAGGGCAAAAAGAGCATGCTTGCCATGAGTGCACTCAATGCGGAAATGCAGCAGCTGCAAAAGAAGTATGCGAACAACCGCGTCAAGCTCAACGAGGAAATGCAGAAGCTGTATGAAAAGCACGGCGTCAACCCGATGTCGGGCTGTCTGCCGCAGTTTATCCCGCTGCCGATCATGATAGGCCTGTACTACGCGGTGCAGCAGCCGCTCAAGTTCATGCTGGGCTTTGGCGATGATGTCATCAACCAGCTGGGTACGCTGGTCGGCGTCAACATGGAGTCCGCCGGCTACTACGGCCAGATCACGATTGCGGAAAAGCTCGCTCAGCTGTTTGCCGATAACGGCGGCGCATGGCCGGAAACCGTGACCAATATCACCAACGGCGCGGGCGAACTGCTCAATATCAACTTTAACTTCCTCGGCCTGAATCTGGCGCAGACCCCGCAGATCACCCACCCGAGCATCATCTGGATCATCCCGATCCTGTCGGGCGCGACCGCGTTCCTGTCCAGCTTTATCATGCAGAGAACGCAGGGCATGCAGAACAGCGCCGCGGCCAGCCAGATGAAGATGATGAATGTCATCATGCCGCTCACGTCGCTGTATTTTGCCTTCATCCTGCCGGGCGCCATCGGTATTTACTGGATTTTCAACAACATTTTCGCCTGCGTGCAGGAAATTGTGCTGACCACTTACCTGCGCGGGAAGAAGGAAAAGAAGGACGCAGAGGAATTCGCGCGCATCGAGGCGGAAAAGGAAGCCAAGCGTGCGGCGCATAAGGCTGCGCAGCAGGAACAGTCCCAGAATGCGAAGAAAAAGAAGGGGGACAAGTAAACGATGGAGAAATTTATCGAAACCACGGGCGACACCCGTGACGCTGCGATTGAAGCAGCGCTCAAGCAGCTCGGTATGGACCGGGATGATGTGTCGGTAGAGGTTCTGGATAATGGTAAGAAGGGGTTTCTCGGTATCGGTGCAACACCGGCGCGCGTGCGCGTGACCTATGAAGTGCCGGACGAGCCGGTCAAAAAGGCGGAGCCTGTCCACACTCCTGTGGAAAAGCCCGCCAAGCCGCGTCGTGCGGAAAAGCCGGCGAAGGAAGAAAAACCTGCGGCAAAGCCGCAGAAGCTGTCCATTACGGATGAGGATGATACCCCGCGCTTGGTTAAGGCTGCACCGGCGGATTTTGTGCCGGAAAAGCTCGAAGTGGAGCGACCGCCGCGTCGGGAGCGTCCGCGCCGGGAGCGCAGCGGCCGCCGCGAGCGTCGTCCGCGCGAAGAGCGCCCGATCACGCCTTCCGTTCCCAAGGAGCGTGAGCTGATCCCGGTTTCCGAGGAATGCATGAAGAAGGCTGAGCAGTTGGCGACCGATTTCGTCACCGGTCTGCTCGAGAAGATGGGTGTCGAAGGCACTGTGACCACGCTGCCGCAGGTCGAGTGCGACCAGCTGCGTCTGGAGATCTCCGGCCCGGATATGGGGCCGATCATCGGTCGCCGCGGCGATACGCTGGACGCGATCCAGTATCTTGGCTCGCTGGTGCTCAATAACGCGCTGGACGAGCATGTGCGCCTGTCGGTCAACACTGAGAATTACCGCGAGAAGCGCGCGGAGAGTTTGGAGCGTCTTGCCCGCAAGATGGCGATGAAGGTGGTCAAGTCCCACCGCTCGATGACGCTGGAGCCGATGAATCCTTATGAGCGCCGCATCATTCATGCTGCGCTGCAGGATTTTAACGGCGTTACCACGTATTCGACCGGCACCGAGCCCGGCCGTCGTGTTGTTATTGCACCGGATAACAACTTCCGTTCCCGTTCTTAACGCGGGGTACTGCTTATGAACGATACAATTGCCGCCATTTCTTCCGCCGGCGGACCGATCGGGCTGATTCGGGTGTCGGGTGAGCAGGCGATACAGTCGGTGGATGCGATTTTCCGTGCGAAAAAAGGCAATCGTATGCTGGATGCACCGGGACAAAAGCTGATTTACGGTACATTGCATGATAAAAACGGTAAGCTGATCGATTGCTGTTATGCTGTGGTGTTTCATGCGCCGCATACCTATACCGGCGAGTCGATGGCGGAATTGCAGTGCCATGGATCGACTGCCGTGTTGCAGCAGGCGCTGGATGCGCTGTTTGCACAGGGCGTACGGCAGGCCGAGGCAGGGGAGTTCACCCGCCGGGCATTCCTCAACGGCAAGCTCGGTCTGTCCGAAGCGGAGGCTGTGCATGATCTGATTACCGCCCGCACGGCGGAAGCCGCGCAGAACGCGGCGGCGCAGATGATGGGTGCGGTTGGTTCTCCCGTGCAGCAGATGCGCGAGGATTTGATCGGCATGGTGGCGCATTTCCACGCAGTCGTGGACTTTCCGGATGAGGACATTGATCCCATTCTGTTTGACGATGCAGCCGCGCTACTGCACCGCACAACCAGCCGTTTATATGCGATGGCCGAAAGCTATGAGCGCGGCCGCATCCTGCGCGAAGGTGTACCGTGTGTTATTCTTGGCCGTCCGAATGCGGGCAAGAGCACGCTGCTCAATACGCTGCTCGGCCGCGAACGCGCTATCGTTACCGATATCCCGGGCACGACCCGTGATCTGATCGAGGAAAACGTCAAGGTCGGCCAGCTTTTGCTGCGCGTGACCGATACGGCAGGTTTGCGTGATACGACTGATCCGATCGAACAGGCGGGCATCGACCGCGCGATGGCGGAGGCTTCCGCTTCCGCGCTGATCCTTGCGGTGTTTGACGGCTCGCAGCCGATCGGGGACGAGGATATGCTGGTGCTTGCCCGTGCAGCGGGCCACCGTGCAATTGCCGTGGTCAACAAGGTTGATCTGCCGCAGCAGCTGGATGAAAAGCTGCTTAAAAAGCATTTCCTGCATATTGTTCCGCTGTCCGCCAAGACCGGCGAGGGCATGGAAAAGCTGCTTTCGCTTATTCCGCGCACGATTGGCTTGGGCGACGGTGCGTTTGACGGTGCGCTGATTACCAATGCCCGTCAGGCTGCCGCTCTGGCTCGTGCGGCGGAGCGCTGCGAAGCGGCGCTGTACGCTGCGCAGTCCGGCATGACGCCGGACGCGGTCGTGATGGATGCCGAAGGCGCGATTGCCGCCCTTGGCGAGATCACCGGTGAGACCGTGACCGAAGCGGTTGTCTCCCGAATCTTCAGCGATTTCTGTGTGGGAAAGTAAATATGTTTGCCACAATGTGAAGGGCCGCCTGCCGCGCGCAGCGGCCCTTTTCTGTGGAAAAATTTGAATACTATATGTAATATCTATTTTTAATATTTCTGATATGTAATCAATTTTTTGCCCAAAAGTGTAAGTTATCCAAAGTTTACACAGAGTTATCAACAGCTGTGCACAAAGGTTGGTATGTAAAGATCTCCAGCCTGCGGAACTCTGTGGCGCAACAAAAAGGAGGAGGATTCATGACGGTTTTTCCAGCCGAAGCATTTGATGTCATTGTTGTCGGTGCGGGACATGCGGGCATCGAAGCGGCGCTTGCCGCGGCGCGTCTCGGCATGAAAACAGCGTGTTTTACGATCAATCTGGATGCCGTCGGCAATATGCCGTGCAATCCGGCCATTGGCGGCACGGCCAAAGGCCATTTAGTTCGTGAGATCGACGCGCTGGGCGGTGAGATGGCCCGCGCGGCGGATGCGGCCTGCATTCAGTATCGCATGCTCAATCGCGGCAAAGGTCCGGCAGTGCATTCGCTGCGTGCGCAGGCTGACCGCGTCAAATACCGCACGTATATGAAGCATGAGCTCGAGCAACAGGAGGGCTTGCAGCTGATGCAGGATGAAGTCGTTTCGGTGGAAACCGAAAACGGCGCGGTGTCCGCTGTCGTGACTGCCATCGGCGCACGCCATCCGGCAAAGGCGGTTATCATTGCATCCGGCACATTTCTCGGCGGGCGCATCATCATTGGAGAATATAAGCGCGAGAGCGGGCCGGACGGTATGGCGGCGGCAAAGCCGCTGACCGATTCGCTGCGTGCGCTGGGTCTGCGGTTGCAGCGTTTCAAAACCGGTACACCGCCGCGTATCCATCGCCGGTCGATCGACTTTACCGGTCTGGAATTACAGGAAGGGGAGCAGGAGATCATCCCGTTCTCGTTTGAGACGGATCAACCGCCGGAAAACCGTGCGGTCTGCTATCTCACCTATACCACTGACCGCACGCATGAATTGATTCGCGCCAATCTTGATCGCTCGCCGCTGTATGGCGGACAGATCGAAGGCGTCGGCCCGCGCTATTGCCCGTCGATCGAGGATAAGGTGGTGCGCTTCGCGGATAAGCCACGTCATCAGCTCTTTTTAGAGCCGATGGGACTGGATACCGAGGAAATCTATGTGCAGGGTTTTTCGTCCTCCATGCCGTTCGATGTGCAGCGTGATATGCTGCATACAGTCAAGGGCTTAGAGCACGCGGAGATCATGCGTCCGGCTTACGCGATTGAATATGACTGTATTGATCCGCTTGAGCTTCGTCCGACACTCGAGACTAAAAAGGTCAAGGGCCTGTACGGCGCGGGCCAGTTCTGCGGTTCGTCGGGTTATGAAGAAGCCGCCGCGCAGGGACTGGTCGCGGGGGTGAATGCGGCCCTTGTTCTCAAGGGGGAGGAGCCCCTCATTCTCGACCGTGCGGATGGTTATATCGGTACGCTGATTGACGATCTGGTCACGCGCGGCACGAACGAGCCCTATCGCATGATGACCTCCCGTTCGGAATATCGTCTGTTGCTGCGGCAGGATAACGCGGACGAACGTCTCGTGCCGATCGGTGTGCGCATTGGACTTAACCCGCCCGAGCGCGGGGAAAAGGTACGGCAGAAATATCAGGCGGTGCAGCAGGAAATCGACCGCATCTCGGCAGTCGGTATCGCGCCGTCGGATGCGCTCAACGGTTTCCTTGCCGGCAAGAACAGCTCGCCGGTCAAGGCGGGTTGCAAGCTGATCGACTTGCTGCGTCGGCCGGAGCTGAGCTATGCCGATCTGGCGCGCTTTGACCCGGAGCGTCCTGCGCTTCCCGCGGTCATCCGGGAGCAGGTCGAGATCCGCGTCAAGTACGCGGGCTATATTGACCGCCAGCAGAAGGATGTCGAGCAGTATCGCAAATTGCAGTCCCGAGCGCTGCCCGTCGATCTGGATTATGAACAGGTTGAGTCGCTGCGTTTGGAAGCGCGGCAAAAGCTCAATGAGGTGCGTCCGCTCAACTTTGGTCAGGCTGCGCGCATTTCGGGCGTTTCGCCTGCGGATATTACTGCGCTGATGATTTATATTGAAACGCGCTGGAAGGAGGGCAAGGCATGACGGCATACGAGCTTTTGGTCTCTGGTTTGCAGCAGTTTATCCCGGAAGTTTCTCCACAAGCTGTGGACAAATTATTGCGTTTCTCCGATCTGCTGCTGGAAAAGAATAAGGTGATGAACCTGACCGCTGTGACCGACCCGTGTGAGGTGGTCACGAGGCATTTTCTCGACTGTGCTTCGCTTGCTCCTTATATAAAGGAAGGACAGACCGTGCTGGATGTGGGCACGGGTGCGGGCTTTCCGGGTTTGCCGCTTGCTATCCTGTGCCCGAACGCGCAGTTTACGCTGCTGGATGCGCAGCGCAAACGCATCGACTTTTTGAGTGAGGTCGTGGATGCGCTCGGACTGGATAACGTCATGCCGGTTCATGCGCGTGCGGAGGAATTTGCGCTGCTGCATCGCGCGTCATTTGATCTCGCGGTGTCGCGTGCGGTGGCCGATCTGCGTGTGCTGTGCGAATTGGCGCTGCCGATGGTCAAGGTGGGCGGTGCGTTCTATGCGATGAAAGCAGCGGACTGTATGGACGAGGTTGGTTCCGCCTCTCATGCTTTTGCGGTGCTGGGTGCGCCCGCATCTGAACTGCTGCACTATACTGTCCCGCACAACGGGGTGGAGCGTGTGCTGGTACGTCTGAAAAAAACAGACGCTACGCCGGACAAATATCCGCGCCGGTTCAAAAAAATTCAGACCGATCCGCTTTGATTGGAGAACATTACAATTTGTTTACCCTCTGTATGGAAATTACAGAGGGTTATTTTTTGTCCGAAAATGCATGGAAATGTGTGATATCTGGGAGGAAATGACAAATCCCTGTCGAAACAGGCAGGTTTTGCGGTCGATTTTGCTTGCCAAAATGTAATAATATGGTAATCTATTACCGAAGGACAAACCGGCGTGGTGTTTTTGCCGGTCAACAGCACAAGGAGGAGATGACATGATGTCGGTTTTAACATTGGTGACAGGAAAAGAGGACCGGACGTTGCGGCGGGTACGAGTGAGCGATATTGTGCGCAATCCCAATCAGCCGCGCAAATATTTTGACCCGGAGGCCATTGCGCAACTTGCGGAGAGCATTCGGCAATACGGGGTACTGAATCCATTGACGGTCCGCCGTGCGCCGGGCGGCGGCTATGAGCTTGTGGCGGGGGAGCGGCGGCTTCGCGCGGCGCGTGTAGCAGGATTGAATGATGTGCCATGTCTGGTGATTGCGGCGGATAATGAGGATTCTTCTGCGATTGCGCTAGTCGAGAATTTACAGCGCCGTGATCTGGATTTCTTTGAAGAAGCCGAGGGCTTTAAGCGACTGATTGACCAGTACGGTTTGACGCAAGAGGAGGCCGCGCGCAAGGTTGGCAAGACGCAGTCGGCAGTCGCCAACAAGTTACGGCTGCTGCGATTGTCGCAGCAAAATATGGAACTCATTCGCAGTGCGAATTTGACCGAGCGTCATGCGCGTTGTTTGCTTCGGCTTGAGGATGAAACCGATCGCATCAACGCAACCAAGTACATTATTGAGCATGATCTGAACGTCAGTCGATCGGAGCAGTACATAGACGCTTTGCTTAAGGAGAAGGATAACCCACCTGTGGTCGGAGGGGAGCGCAAGGTGGTGCGTCTGATTAAGGACGTTCGCTTTTTTCTCAATACACTCAACCGTGCGGTTGGTGTGATGGTAGATGCAGGCATCGGTGCAACGGTGGACCAGACCGAGGATGACGATGGTCTGACCTTGACCATCAGCATTCCGCATGCCCGGGCTTAACATATCATCTTTTTATATAGATGGTCTTGTTTCACGTGAAACATTTGACCCCGGAAGAGAGAGCTGCCAAACGGCAACTCTCTTTTTTGTGTTTCACGTGAAACATATGAGAAAATTTGAGGGATTTGCTTTGCATTCCAACAAGGGTGTGATATAATGAAACCCGTAGGAAAATTACCAAAGATAAGAGGGAACCAGATATGGGGAAAATTATCGCGTTCGCCAATCAAAAAGGCGGCGTAGGGAAAACCACCACGGCCATCAATCTGGCGGCTGCGCTGTATGAGCGCGGCAAGCGCATGCTGCTGTGCGACTTCGATCCGCAGGGCAACGCGACCTCAGGCTTCGGCGTAGACCCCCGTTCGCTCGAAACCTCGGTCTATGATCTGATTGTGGCAGACGAACCGGATGTAAAAAGCGCGATTGTATCCACAAAATGGGTGGATTTGATTGGCGCTAATGTCAATCTGGCGGGCGCGGAGCTGGATTTGATCGCAATGGAAAACCGGGAAAACCGGCTTAAAAGCGTGCTCGACCGCGTCCGTGACGACTACGATTACATTTTTATCGATTGTCCGCCGTCGCTCGGCCTGCTGACACTCAATTGTCTGTGTGCAGCGGACAGCTTCTTGGTGCCGCTTCAGTGTGAATACTATGCGCTGGAGGGCCTGAGCCAGCTGATGACGACCGTCCGTATGGTCAAAAAGTCAATGAATCCATCGCTCGACCTGGAAGGCGTGCTGCTGACCATGTTTGACGGACGCACCAACCTGTCCATTCAGGTAGTGGAGGAAGTCAAAAAGCACTTCCCGGGCCAGGTGTTTTCGTCGGTTGTGCCGCGCAACGTGCGCCTGAGCGAAGCGCCCAGTCACGGCAAGCCGATTACGGATTACGACCGAATGTGCCGCGGTGCAGAGGCATACTTATCCCTTGCGGATGAAATACTGAAGAAGACAGAAAGGAAGGGGAGAGGCTGAGCATGGCGTCAACCAAAAAAGGATTGGGCGGCGGCCTGTCCAACCTGTTCGGCGCGGATGCAACCGATCTGAGCGCTGCCGGCGCGACCGACAGTATATCACAGATTGCGTTGTCCAAGATCGAGCCGAACCCCAACCAGCCGCGTAAAAAGTTCGATCAACAGGCGCTGGAAGAGTTGGCCGAGAGCATTCGACTGCATGGTGTCATCACACCGATCACCGTGCGGCCGGGCGGTAAGGATGGCTATTATCAGATTATCGCAGGTGAGCGCCGATGGCGCGCCGCGCGTCTAGCAGGACTGAAAGAAATTCCCGCAATGGTGCTCGAAGCGCACGAAAGCGAAGTGATGGAGCTGGCGCTGATCGAGAATTTGCAGCGTCAGGATCTGAACCCCATTGAAGAAGCAGAGGGATACGACCTGCTGATGCGGCAGTTCGGCATGACACAGGAGGAAGTCGCGCATCGCGTCGTCAAATCCCGTCCGGCAGTAGCCAACGCACTGCGTTTGCTCGCGCTGCCTGATGAAGTACGTACCATGGTCTCCGAAGGAAAGCTGTCCGGCGGTCACGCTCGTGCCGTGCTGGCAGTAGCGGAAGAGGACAAGCGCGTTGATGCGGCAAAACAGATGGTCGGCATGAGCGTGCGGCAGGCCGAAGCACTGGCCAAGCGTATGAACAAAAAACCGGCACCCAAGCCGCAGCCCGAGGGCTTTTCCGTTGACTATGTCTCGGAGGTTGAAAAGGAACTGGAAAGCGTGCTCGGCCGCAAAATCAGCATCGAGCAAGGCAAAAACAGCGGCACACTATCGCTGGAATACTACGGCGCGGACGATCTGGAACGCCTGATCGAAGCGCTGCGCGGTTTGCGCGTATAAGGAGGAACTGCTATGGACGAAAAGAAAAAGCCTGAGCAGGTGAAACCCGAGAAAAAGCTCAGCCGCACAACGCTAACCTTTTATATCGTCGGCCTGTTCTCTGTGGCGATCGCGCTGATTTTGATCAGCTATGTTGCGCAGGCGCGCGCCGACCGGCAGCTCGATACCCTGACCAATCAGCTCAACGAGCAGCAAACGGTCGCGCAGGGAGCAACCCAAAAAATGGAAGATTTGCAGGCACAGTATGATGTCCAAAGCGCAGCGCTGGATAAGGTGCGCGAATTGCTTGACATGGAACTGGCGAAAACCGATGTCGTAGGCGCCACCGAGCAGCGCATGGAGGAGCGAGAGGTATATGCTTCTCTTGCCCGCATCAATGCACAGCTGTTGGCTGACAATCAAAATGAGGCCAAGCAGGAATACGATGCGCTGGTGCAGAAGTACAGCGAAGATCGTTTGCTGGGCAACACAGAGGACAGCTTCGATTCGGATATCAATAAGCTGTTCGAGGCTGTTCAAAAGCAGATGGACAGTCAGGATAATAAGGAAGAATAAAAATTAAAGGAATAGAAGGAGAAGAAAACCATGCTGGATATCAAATTTGTCCGTCAGAACCCGGACGCAGTCAAGGAAAACATCAAGAAGAAGTTCCAGGACGAAAAGCTGCCGCTCGTGGATGAGGTCATCGAGTATGACGCGAAGTTCCGCGCAGCCAAAACCCGCTGTGACGAGCTGCGTGCACAGCGCAACAAGAAGTCCAAGGAAATCGGCGGTCTGATGGCTAAGGGTCAGAAGGACGAAGCCGAGAAGGTAAAGGCCGAAGTCAAGGCAATGGCTGACGAGATGGCGAAGCTCGAAGAGGACGAAAAGACCTTTGCCGAGGAAGTCAAGAACCGCATGATGGTCATTCCAAACATCATCGACCCGTCGGTTCCGATCGGCAAGGACGATTCCGAAAACGTTGAGATCGAGAAGTTTGGCGACCCGGTTGTGCCGGATTACGAAATCCCGTACCATGTGGATATCATGGAGTCGTTCGACGGCATTGATCTGGATGCGGCGCGCCGCACCTCGGGCAACGGCTTCTACTACCTCAAGGGAGATATTGCCCGCCTGCACTCGTCTATCCTGTCCTACGCGCGTGACTTCATGATCGATCGCGGCTTCACTTACTATATCCCGCCGTTTATGATTCACGGTGATGTAGTAAAGGGCGTCATGTCCTTCAAGGAAATGGAGAACATGATGTACAAGATCGAGGGCGAGGACCTGTACCTGATCGGTACCTCCGAGCACTCGATGATCGGCAAGTTCATCGACACCATCAACGATGAATCCACCCTGCCGCAGACCCTGACCAGCTATTCGCCCTGCTTCCGTAAGGAAGTCGGCGCGCACGGCATCGAAGAGCGCGGCGTGTACCGTATTCACCAGTTCGAGAAGCAGGAAATGGTCGTTGTCTGCAAGCCGGAAGAGTCCCCGATGTGGTACGACAAGCTCTGGCAGAACACGGTTGACTTCTTCCGCACGCTGGATATCCCGGTGCGCACGCTGGAGTGCTGCTCGGGCGATCTGGCTGACCTGAAGGTCAAGTCCTGCGACGTAGAGGCATGGTCGCCGCGCCAGAAGAAGTATTTCGAGGTCGGCTCCTGCTCCAACCTGGGCGACGCACAGGCGCGCCGTCTGGGTATCCGCGTGCGCGGCAAGGACTCCAAGGAGCTGTACTTTGCACATACTCTGAATAACACGGTTGTTGCGCCGCCGCGTATGCTGATCGCGTTCCTGGAAAACAACCTGCGTGCGGACGGCTCGGTTGCCATCCCGAAGGTGCTCCAGCCGTATATGGGCGGAATGACCGAGATCCGCAAAAAGGGAGAGTAAAAATATGGAAGTTGGAATCAAGGGCGAGCAGAAGTTCGTCGTGACGAACGATAAGCTCGCATGTAATGTTGGCAGCGGTCTGGTGGCGGTATTCGCCACACCCATGATGATCGCAGCGATTGAAAACACCGCGGCGGGCAGCGTTGCGCCCTATCTGGAAGAGGGCAAGACTACGGTTGGCACGCTGGTGAATGTGAGCCATGTCGCCGCCACGCCCGAGGGTATGGAAGTGCGCGTCGAGACTGAGCTCACTGAGATTGCGCCGAACGGCAAAATGCTGACCTTCAAGGTCGCAGCCTATGACGAAGCCGGCCTGATTGGCGAAGGCACGCATCAGCGCGCCATCGTGGCAAAGGAACGCTTCGAGCAGAAGGCACAGGCAAAGAAAAACGCATAACAGAAAAGGGCGGGGGAGACCCCGCCCTTTGTCATAGGGAGTTTGTGATGGAGCACAAAATATTTGCATACGGACAAGCCGAGATCGATTATCTGACCGCCCGTGATCCCGTTTTGGGTGAAGCCATTCGGCGCATCGGACCGATCGAACGTGAAGTTATCCCCAACCTGTTTACAGCTTTGGTCAATTCGATCGCCGGACAGCAGATATCGGGCAAGGCGCTTGCAACCGTGTGGGCGCGGCTGTGTGACCGACTGGGAGAAGTGACACCGGAAACCGTGCTGGCTGCCGGAGAGGACGGCTTGCGCGGCTGCGGTCTGTCCGGTCGGAAAGCGGGTTATATGCTGTCGGCAGCGCGCGCCGTGCAGGACGGAACGCTGGCCATCCACAGCCTTGTGGACAAATCGGATGACGAGGTCATTAAAACACTGACCGCGCTTCCCGGCGTTGGCCGATGGACGGCGGAAATGCTGCTGATTTTCTCGCTGGAGCGTCCGGATGTGCTGGCGTTTGACGATTTCGGCATCCGCAAGGGCATGTGCCGCCTGTACGGGCTGGACGAGCTGACGCGCGCGCAGTTTGAGCAATACCGCGCGCGGTATTCGCCATATGCAACGGTTGCGGGCCTGTATCTATGGGAAATTGCAGCGCAAAAAAAGGACGGCTGATGCCGTCCTTTTTCAATGACGCAAAGTGAAAGTTTGAAATAGCACATAAAGGGAAAAAATGCGGACAGCTTATCGTAAAGCTGTCCGCATTTTGCTGTACTGGTACGGGTAGTGGGGGTCGAACCAACACGCCTTGCGGCACAGGAACCTAAATCCTGCACGTCTGCCAATTCCGCCATACCCGCATAAAAGCGCAAAAGCACATAAACTCAGTATACCCATTTTACCCCGTTTTGTCAATCAAAATCAAAGGAAGAGGTAGACGGCGAACATAGCATTCTGACATAGAAAAGCCGAGCGATACAGATAAAAATTATACAATTTCCAGTACCAAAGCAAGGCGATTTGTGCTATACTGAATTTGTATATCTGTTGCAGTATTATGAATGGGAGAAATCCATGAAACCGATTCGCATGCTTACCGTACTGCTGTCTTTGCTGGTGCTCAGCGGCTGTACGTTTCCGTCGGGTGACGACCTTCTTGCCGCGCCCAAACCGTCTACAAATTATCAAACCTTGCAGGCAGAACTGGAGGAACTGATCGCCTCCGGCATCTCCTATACCGCGCCGGTAGAAGGGGAAAACCGCTCCTCCATCCAGCTGATCGATCTGGATAACGACGGTGTGGAAGAGGCCATCACCTTCTTCCGTGGTTCGTCCTCGGCAACCAGCAATGATTTCAAGGTATATGTCTATCGTAAACAGGATGAGCGCTATGTCTGCACCGGCTCGATCGAGGGCACGGGCACAGCCATTCAGGCGGTGGATTATCCGGTCATCACGCCGGACGGCCGCCGTGGTATGGTGATCACATGGCGGCTTTCCGCGGATGGTACGGGCGCACTGACTATGTGTGATTTCGGCAGCGACTGCGCGCCAAGCGTGCTGCTGGAGACGGAGTATTCCGCCATGGAGCTGACCGATATGGACGGCGACGGCGCAAAGGATCTGCTGCTGATGACCACTGCGCCCGATGGCAAGCGCGTGGCGCGGCTGTACCAGTACAGCGGCGGCAGTCTGTCGATGGTCGGTGAAGCGTCCACCAGCGCGGAAACGGTTTCCGTGGAGCGTATGCGGACCGGCCATGTGCGGGGGGATTATACGGCGGTGTTTGCCGAAGAAAAGATGGCAAGCGGCGTCGGTTTGACAACGGATATTTTTGTATATGCCGACCGGACGCTGCTCAATCTGGCGCTGGACGGCGAGGATTCGATTACCCGCAGCACCTATCGGCCGGTGTCGGTCTATGCGTCCGATGTGAACAGCGACGGCGTGACCGAGCTGCCGCGTGCAGTGCTGATGGCGGGCTATACGGACGCGGCTGCGTCCGACGCGGTGTTCATGCTGGACTGGTATGCATATAGTGTGGACGAGCCGCCTGTTTTGGTGATGACGACTTATCAGAATATTTCGGATGCGTGGAGTCTGGTGATTGACCCCACCTGGCATGACCGTATCACAGCGACCAAAACAGCCGACAGCGGCATCAGTGCCGTCACATTTTCGGAATATGTCGGCAGGGGCGGACAGATTCCGCTGTTTACTATTTACTGCGCCACCGGTTCCAGCCGGGATTACTATGCCGGCCGCACCGATCTGCTGCAGCTTGGCGAGACAGCGCAGGCAGTGTATTTCGCGCGCATCACGGATGAAGCGGAGCAAAGCTCACTGCAAATCAGTGCGGAGGAACTGAAAAATCGTTTCTCGCTTGTCAAACAGGATTGGAACAACTGATGGTTTGGAATAAAAGGAGGACTATCCATGAAGCGTAAGATACTGGTATTGGAAGATGAAGAAAATATCCGCTCGTTTTTGGTGCTCAACCTCAAGCGCAGCGGTTACGAAGTGATAGAAGCGGAAACCGGCGAGCAGGCGCTGGAAAAATATCATGCCAATCAGGATATCGCGGTCGCGGTGCTGGACGTAATGCTGCCCGGCATTGACGGCTATGAGGTCTGCCGCGCGATGCGCGCCGCAGGCTATGCCGCAGGCGTTATTATGCTGACCGCCCGCACGCAGGAGGCCGATAAGGTCACCGGTCTGATGAACGGTGCGGACGATTATGTGACCAAGCCGTTTTCGGTTATCGAACTGGCCGCGCGTGTGGACGCGCTGTATCGCCGCGTGTCCGGTTCGCCGTTTTCGGAAGAGGACGTTATCAAGTCCGGCCCGTTCAAGCTCAACCTGCGCGCGCGCGAGGTGCTCAAGAATGGCATCAAGATTGAGCTGACGCAGATCGAATACGGCCTGCTCAAGGCGTTTATGGAGAATATCGGCAAGGCGCTTTCGCGCGACGAGCTGCTTGAAATGGTGTGGGGCCATCACTATGTGGGCGAGCTCAAGATCGTGGATGTCAATATCCGCCGTCTACGCATCAAAATTGAGGACGATCCGGCTGAGCCGACGCATATTGTCACTGTGCGCGGCTATGGCTATATGTGGGAAGGCTGATTTGGCCTTCCCGCGGCGTTTTGCCGCCTGAAAACCGGCATTTTGCAGAAAGGCCCCCTGTTATGAATTATCACAAACAAAAGAAAAAGCCTGAAGTGCCGCCGCAGCCGGCCGTGCCCAAGGTACTGCACTCTCCCGGCGGCATCAAGGGCCGCTGGATGATGAACTCGCTTTCGTTCGTGCTGGTCATCCTTGCGGTCGTGATGATCCTGATTTCGGTTGGCATATCGGGCTATTATTATGCGACCGTGCGCGACAATCTGGTGTCCCGCGCCACGACCGCAGCGGATACCTTCCGCAAGTATTTCACCGAAACCTACGACCAGTTTTATACGCAGGCGGAATCGACCGTGACGACCTTTCAGGAGCAGGACAAGCTGGAGGAGCAGTTTCTTGACTCGACCGGCCGCATTCTGCTTTCTACATCCGGCCTGTCTGGCGGCGGCATGGCCTCGACAGAGGACGCCACACAGGCGCTTGCCACACAAAAGACGGCGGTGTTCACCGGCCGTGATCCGCTTTCGGGCGAACGGGTGATGAGCGTGACCACGCCGCTGCTGTCCGCGCGCGGCGATCTGATCGGCGGGGTGCGGTTTATCACCTCACTGCGCATCGTTGAGCGGCAGATCTGGATCATCATCGGTATCGCGCTGCTGGCCTGCTTTGTGTTCCTTGTGCTGGTGGTTGCGTCCAACAGCTATTTTGTCAAGTCGATCGTCGATCCCGTGCTCAAGATCAATACCATTGCCAAGGAAATCGCGGCGGGGCGCTACGGCGTGCGCCTGCAAAAAACCTATGACGACGAGATCGGTGAGCTGTGCGACACAATCAACTATATGTCGGACGAGATCAGCCGCGCCGAGCGCATGAAGAACGATTTTATTTCCTCGGTGTCACATGAGCTGCGCACGCCCCTGACCGCGATTGGCGGCTGGAGCGAAACGCTGCTGGCTGGCGGCGGGGAGGACCCGGAAGAGGTCATGCAGGGCCTCACCATCATCCAAAAGGAGTCCAACCGTCTGACCCGCATGGTCGAAGAACTGCTGGACTTTGCGCGCATCGAGTCTGGCCGCATGAAGCTCGAGGTGGAGCTGTTCGACCTGTCGATTGAGCTGTACGAAGCGGTTTACATGTATGAAAATCTGCTGCACAAGAGCGGCATCAAGCTGAACTATGACGAGGATGTGGACGCTAACTATTATATCAACGGCGACCGTCACCGCATGAAGCAGGTATTTCTCAACATTTTGGATAATGCCGCGAAGTATGGCGGCGACGGCAAAAAAATCGATATCACCCTGCGACGCGACGGCGGCAAAGTGGTTGCCATTGTGCGCGACTACGGCCAAGGCATTCCCGAAGCCGAGCTGCCGTTCGTGAAAGAGAAATTTTACAAGGGTTCGTCCAAGCAGCGCGGCAGCGGCATTGGCCTTGCCGTGACCGATGAGATCGTGTCGCTGCACGGTGGCACATTGGATATCGCGTCCACGCTGGGCGCAGGCACGACCGTGACCGTCACGCTGCCTGCCGCCGAGGCCGAAGAGGCGCTCGGCATCACAGGCGCGATCCCGAAAGTGCCGGACAATCCCTATACCCCCGAAGGAGATAACCCATGACAACGCAAAAGAAAACCACCATCGGCGGACAGGCCATCATTGAGGGCATTGTTATGAAAGGCCCGAAAAAGACCTGCACGGTCGTGCGCAAGGCTTGCGGCGAGCTGGTCGTCAAGGAAGAGGACGCGCATCAGCCGTCCGCCCTGTGGAAAAAGCCGGTCTTTCGCGGCGCTTACGGCCTGTTCATGGCCATGAAGGATGGCATTCAGGCCATCAATTATTCGGCGTCCTTTTTCGAGGATGAGGAAGCCGATGTGCCGCCCTCCAAGTTTGAGCTGTGGGTGGAAAACAAGTTCGGCTCGGAGGGGCTGGATAAATTCATCCTCGGTATCTCGACCGTTATCGGCATTGCGCTGCCGGTCGCGCTGTTCCTGCTGCTGCCGAGCTTTCTCGGCGGCTTTGTGCCGGAGAGCTGGGGCGTGCTCGCCCGCAATGTGCTGGAGGGCATTGTGCGCGTCATCATTTTCCTGATCTTCATGTGGTCGGTGTCGCATATGAAGGATATCCGCCGCACCTTTGAATATCACGGTGCGGAGCACA
>DXDZ01000079.1 GCA_019115185.1 Candidatus Agathobaculum merdipullorum | reverse complement strand
GGGGGCCATTGCCGCGCCCATGTTGTTTGCATCCTTGACACCCAGCTCGATCATTTTGCCGAACAGCACATGCGTCACCCGGATGCGGCCGGTGCCTTGTGCACCCAGTACGGCTGCGCCTGCGGCGGTCGCGGTCCACTGGGCAGTCGGGGTGCGCTGGCCGCCGTAGGCGAGCGGGAAACGGTACTGCCGCTCCGCCGAGCAGAAATGTGAGGAGGCCGCAGCCAGCAGGCGGCGGGCCGCCCCGCCCTCGACCAGACAGCCGCCCAGCGCTAGCCCTTGCGCCATGGTCGAGCACGCGCCGTACTGGCCGAGATAGGGTGTGTCCGAATCGACTGAGGCGAGGAACGAGCCGGTGCACTGGTTGAGCAGATCGCCCGCAAGAATGACGTCCAGATCGCCCTTTTGCAGCCCGGCCTTGTGCAGCGCCAGATTGATTGCAGTTTTTTGCAGCGCGCTTTCCGCCAGCTCCCACGATTTCTGCTTCATGCGGTCGTCCTCGGTGACAAAGTCGAAATACGCGCCGAGCGGGCCTTCGCCCTCTTTTTTGCCGACCGCCGCCGCGTGCGCGATCAGATAGGGGCGGCCGGTCAGGCGCAGCGTGCGCTGCCCGATGTGTTCGATCATGCGCCGCCGCCCCCTCCCAGCAGCACAAGGACGAGCCCATAGATGACGCTCGCCGAAATGCCGTAGGCCAGCACCGGTCCGGCGATGACAAACAGCTTTGCGCCAACGCCCAGCACCAGTCCCTCGCTTTTGAACTCCATCGCGGGCGAGACGATCGAGTTGGCAAAGCCGGTGATCGGCACGATCGTACCCGCGCCCGCGTGCTTGGCCAGCTTTTCATACAAGTGCAGGCAGGTCAGCAGCGCGCCGAGAAATACCATGGTGATCGAGGTCGCGGCGGCCGCGTCCGTGGTGTCCAGTCCGCGCCACTGCCAGAAATTGCTCACCGCTTCGCCTACCGTGCAGATCGCGCCGCCGAACAGAAACGCCTTCAGGCAGTCGAGCGGCAGCGGGGAAGGCGGGCTTTTCTGTTCCAGCAGGCGTTGATAGCTCTGCTTATCCAGCTTCATAATCATGCTCCTTCCGGGTTTTTCTGCTATTTTGCGCAACAGACGAAAAACTATCCATTGCACACAAAAGTTTGTGCGCAAGCATGATTTTCACACAACTGCACATACTGATTCTATCTCAGGAGAGCAAAGGAGAGAGCAAATCATGGTCGAGCAGGATACCATCAAACTGCTGCGGGAATGCGACGCGGGCATCAAAATGGGCGTGTCGTCGATTGACGAGGTGCTGGAGTATATCAAGAGCGACACGCTGCGAAAGGATTTGGAGCAGTGCAGAAACGAGCATGTCAAATTGCAGGATGAGATTCAGGTGCTGCTGGACGAATATCACGACGACGGCAAGGAGCCCAATCCGATCGCCAAGGGCATGTCGTGGATGAAAACAAACGTCAAGCTGGGCATGGACCAGTCCGACCACACCGTTGCCGATCTGATGACGGACGGCTGCAATATGGGCGTCAAATCGCTTAACCGCTACCTCAATCAATACGAAGCCGCCAGCGAGAAAACCAAGGATATCACCAAGCGGCTGATTCATCTGGAGGAGCAGCTCGCAGACCAGATGCGGGCATTTCTGTGATAGCATCGCGTTTGACAGCAAGAAAAAACCGCCCTCAAGGGGCGGTTTTTTGTTATCCCAGTCTTTCCTTGCGCTCGCGGCCGTCGCGCAGCAGCGCGGTCAGGGTTTCGCGGTCGCCCGCGCGGATGGCGCGGCGGTATTCGTCCAGATGCGTGATGATCTCGTCGATTTCCTGTGCAAGAGGCTCGGCGTTGCACAGAAACAACTCGCTCCACATGGTTTCGTTCAGCTTTGCCACGCGCGTCAAATCCTTGTAGCTGCCCGCGGAATAGCCGTTGTGCTTGTCCGCCTCCGGGCTTTTGATGTAAGCCGAGGACACGACATGCGCCAGCTGCGAGGTGAATGCAATCATCTTGTCGTGCTGCGCGGCGGTGCAGCGCACGGTCTGTCCGAAGCCGAGCGACATAAAGTACGCTTCCAGCTGCTCGAGCACGCGCTCGGTGCTGCTTTTGGTCGGTACAAAAATCATGCTCGCGCCGTCAAACAGCGTCGGCAGCGCAAAATCCAAGCCGGAAAACTCGCGGCCCGCCATCGGGTGCCCGCCGACAAAATGCACGCCCGCATCCAGCGCGGCCTGCTCGAGATGATCGACCATAAACTGCTTGACACCAACCATATCGACCACGACGCAGCCCTTCTTGAGCTTCGGCATATTTTCCAGCAGCCAGTCCACCGTCGCTTGCGGATACAGGCCGATGATGACCAGATCGGCTTCCTTATAGAGCGCTTCGGTGGCGATTGCGTCGATCGAGCCGTCTGCGAGCGCCTGCTCTGCGGTGCGGCGGGTGCGGTTCCAGCCGAGGACGCGGCTGAGCGTGCGCGCCTTGATAGCCTTCGCCATCGAGCCGCCCATCAGGCCGAGACCGGCGACAAGTACGGTGTCAAACATTAGGGGTCACTCCTTATTTCTGGGGTTTACGCGGCAGATATGCCGCCAAATCGGGGTAATGCGGCAGATGATGAAAACGATCAGCGCGCCGGCAAGGTTTAAAATCAGGTCGTCCACATCGCATGAGCCCGCGCCCGTGTAGACCTGTGCAACCTCGACCGTCGTGATGCCGAGGGTCAGCGTTGCCGCAAAGAAAAAGATGCTGCGCTGCCAGCGGAACAGCGCGGGCAGGAACACGCCCATCGGCGCGAACGCAACCAGATTGCCCAGCAGGTTGAGAATCACCAGCCGCAGCGAGATATTGCCATAGCCGTAGGCGATCAGATAGTTTTTGATCGTGCGCAGCGGTTCCAGATTGACCTTTTCCAACGTCGCGTGCATCGACAGACCGCGGCCGAAGGCGTTGTCGAAAAACAGAACATTCGCCAGCACCCAAAGGTAGTACCAGAACAGCAGCAGCATATAGTCGTGCCGCCGTTTCGCACGCGCGCCCTTGGGCACGCCGTAAAACAGCGCGATACCCAGCAGAACGACAAACGTCGCAGCGAATGCGAATTTTTGCTCCGGCCCGACGATATATTCCGGCGCCAGTTCGTAATACAGGTTAAAGCAAAGCAGGGCGGCGGTCGCAACGGCCGCCAGCCTGCGGATCAGGGTTTTCAAAACAGGTTATTCCCTTTCTTACAGGTTTTCGGCCTGCGCCAGCCAGAGCGCGGCGCACGCATCGGACGGCATACGCCAGTCGCCGCGGGGCGACAGTGTAATGGTGCCGACCTTGGGGCCGTCCGGCAGGCAGGAGCGCTTGAACTGCTGCGAGAAGAAACGGCGCAGGAAGGTGGTCAGCCATTTCTTGATGGTCGCGTCGTCATATGCGCCCGCGAAGGCCTTGCGTGCAATGCGGTAGATTTTGCGCGGTGGGTAGCCAAAGCGCAGCATATAATAGAGGAAAAAGTCATGCAGCTCGTACGGGCCGACCAAATCCTCGGTTTTCTGGCTGATTTCGCCGTCCTTGGGCGGCAGCAGCTCGGGGGAGACAGGGGTGTCCAGCACATCGCACAGCACGTCACTCAGCTCGCCGAGCGTGCGGTCGGCCTCGTAGGCTACCAGATAGCGCACCAGCGTCTTGGGGATGGAGGCGTTGACGCCGTACATGCTCATATGGTCGCCGTTGTAGGTTGCCCAGCCGAGCGCCAACTCGGACAGGTCGCCCGTGCCGACTACCATGCCGCCGTGTTTGTTGGCAAGGTTCATCAGCACCAGCGTGCGCATGCGCGCCTGTCCGTTTTCAAAGGTGACGGACAAATCTTCTTTGCTCTGGCCGATGTCGGCAAAGTGCTGATCGACTGCGGCCTTGATATCCACGGTTTGGAGCGTTACCCCGTAGGCATCCGCCAGCTTTTCCGCGTTGCCGCGCGTGCGCGCGGTCGTGCCGAAGCAGGGCATGGTCACCGCGAGGATGCCCTTGCGGTCAAGGCCCAGCATGTCAAAGGCGTGTACGGCGACGATCAGCGCAAGCGTGGAATCCAGCCCGCCCGACAGGCCGATCACCGCGGTTTTCGCGTGCGTGTGGCGCAGGCGGGTGGCAAGGCCGGTGGCCTGCAAGGTCAGGATTTCTTCGCAGCGCTCGTCGCGCAGGGCTTTATTCGCAGGCACGAACGGGGTGCGCGGGAAACTGCGGTCGGTGAGGTCACAGTCAGTCGCAGGCAGACGGAAGGAAAATTCGCCCGTCGGCACGCTCTGGAAGGTGTTCATGCGCTGCCGCTCGTGCGCCAGACGCTGCAAATCAATGTCGGCATAGGTGATGCCGTGGGTGAACATGCGGCTTTCCGCCAGCAGCGCGCCGTTTTCTGCAATCAGGTTGTGTCCGGCGAATACTAAGTCTTGCGTCGATTCGCCAAAGCCCGCGTCTGCATACAGATAGGCGCACAGCAGACGGCCGGACTGCTGCCGCACGAGGTCGCGGCGGTAGGCTGCTTTGCCAATAATTTCATCCGAAGCGGACGGATTGACAATGATATACGCGCCGCCCTGCGCGAGCAGGGTAGAAGGGGGATTTGGTACCCAAAGGTCCTCACAGATCTCCACGCCGAAGGTAAACAGCGGCGCGTCCTCGCAGGTGAACACCTGACCGGTCACGACCGGCACGCACACGGCCTCGCCGCTGCCGTTTCGCACGGTCACGCCTTCCATGCCGTCCAGCAGTTTGCCGGAAACGAAGTGGCGCTGCTCGTAAAACTCGGAATAGTTCGGCAGGTGTTGTTTGGGCACAAAGGCCAGCACCTCGCCGCCGCACAGGACCGCGGCGCAGTTGTACAGCTTGCTGCGCACGCGCAGTGGCAGGCCGACCACCACGACAGCCTCCAGCTTGGAAGTCTCTCGGCAGACGGTCTCGAGCGCGGCAAGCGCGCCGTCCAGCAGAGTTTGCTGCAAGAACAGATCGCCGCAGGTGTAGCCGGTCAGGCAAAGCTCGGGGAACACAATCAGGCGCGCGCCCTTGGCGGTGGCCTGCTTTGCCTGCTCTATGATTTCGGAAGCGTTATAGGCGCAGTCCGCGACCCGTAAATCGGGCGTTGCGGCAGCGATTTTGACAAATCCATCCTGCATTCCAGTATTCCTCCAGATAATTCAGATATGGTTAGTATACCCTTTTTTCATTTGCCATGCAAGACTTTCGATCGAACCGTATGGGCTGGATTGCTTGGGCCCCACCGCGTGCTGCGCGAATGCGTCCAAAACAAGAAAAAGTTCCGACCAGCGAAACTTTTTCTTGTTTGTTTTATGCGTGCCTTGCGGCGCGTTTTTTACTCTGTTTTCTTCTTTGTTCCATCGCGTTCGGACAGCACCAGCCCACCAAGCGCGAGCACTGTGCCCAGCCACATGGAGGGGGTCATGGTCTCATGCAGGATGAGCGCCGAGCTGATGATAGTCACGATCGGGGTCGCATAGATATACGCGCTGGTGCGCACCGGCCCGAGCAGGAACACCGCGCGGTTCCACGTTGCAAAGCAGGTCGCGGACGCGCCCAGCCCGAGGAATAGCAGATTTGCCAGATGCACCGGCTCCAGCCATGCCGCCGGTCCTGCCGGAAAGCCCTCGAGAAATGCCGGAATGAGCAAAAACAGCAGCCCGTAGCCAAACACGCGGCAGGTCAGCGGCACGGTGGCATAGCCCGCCGAGCCAAGATACCGGATCAGCACCGAGTACACGCCCCAGACAAGCGCTGCACCCACGCCGAGCAGCGCGCCCAGCGGGCTGAAATGCAGTTCGCTCACGCCCGCCAGCGACACCAGCGCCACGCCCGCCATGGCGCAGACAAAGCCGCAGAAAAACCAGCGGCCGAGCTTTTCATGCAGCAAAAGCGCGGCGAACAGCGCGGTGAACAGCGGCGCCGCCGCCACGATGATGCCGACGAGCGACGCGGATATGTAGGTCAGCGCGATGTTTTCCATCAGGAAATACAGCGTCACGCCCGTCAGCCCTGCCAACGCAAACAGGATTTCGTGCCGTTTTTCTTTGGCGCGCATCCAGCCGCGTGAGGCGATCAGCAGTGCCGCAAAGCCCAGCGCGAAGCGCGTGACCATGATCTCCACCGGCGAAAAGGTGCGCAGCAGCACCTTGGTCGAAACAAAGGTCGTGCCCCAGACCAGCACGGTGAACGCGCCGAGCAGATGTCCTTGTAAAGTATGATTTTCCCGCATTATCTTTCATCCTTCCACGCGCCCCGCGCGATTCCAAAAGAAAATGGCGGCAAGCCGCCATTTTTTTACTCGATAAACCCGCCGCCGATGACAATATCGCCGTCGTACAGCACCGCGCTCTGCCCCGCAGCCGGTGCGCGCACCGCATCCTCAAACACAATGCGTGCGTCCTTGCCGTCCGGATAGACGGTCGCGCGGTCGCTGCGGCGCGAAAAGCGCACGCGCACTTCGCAGGTAAACGGGCCGTTCTCCGCGTATTCCGGCGCGATATAATGCACATCCCGCACCGTGATCTCGCTGCGGTACACATCCTCGAGCGACAGTACGACCTCGTTTGTCTCAGGGCGCAGCTCATGCACAAACAGCCGTCCTTCCGCCGCGACGCCCAGCCCTTTGCGCTGGCCGACCGTATAACAGTGGATGCCCTTGTGCCGCCCGAGCACCTTGCCGGTTTCGTCCACAAAGTTGCCCGGCGGGCAGGCCGCACCATGGCGTTCGAGCCAGCCCTGCACATCGCCGTCCGGGATAAAGCAAACATCCATGCTGTCCGGCTTTTCCGAAACCGAAAGCCCGATCTCACGCGCATTTTCGCGCACTTCCGCCTTGTTTTCCGCCTCGCCCAGCGGGAACAGGCAGCGCTCCACCGTTTTGCGCGGCAGGCGGTACAGCATATAGCTCTGATCCTTTTCCGCGCGGGCGCGCCGCAGCAGCGCGCGGCCCTCGGCATCGCGGCCAGTGCGGGCATAGTGCCCGGTGGCGACATACGCCGCGCCGATCTCGTCGGCATAGTCGGTCAGCGCGCGGAATTTGATGAGCGGATTGCACATCACGCACGGGTTGGGCGTGCGCGCATTGCGGAACGAATCGGCAAAATATCCACAGATCTGCTGCTCGAACGCTTCGCGCCGGTGCGCGATATAGAGCGGAATGCCCAGATCGTCCGCCGTGTGCTGGGCGGCTTCCTCGCCGCCGAGACCTACCTCAAGGAACAGGCCGTGCACCGCATAGCCCATATCGCGCAGCCGTGCCGCGGCAACGGCGGAATCCACGCCGCCCGAAAGTCCCAATACTACCTTTTCTGCCATGAAATATCTCCTATATCTGCCAAGCCGCATCGGTATTTCGCCGCAAGCGGTGGCTTTTCTGGGGATTTAATATTCCTTTATGAAGTCGTCCATGTTTCCAGCCCCGCAAACGCATTGTACGGCGAGGGCGCATAATTGTCGATCAGTCCCTTGCGAATAATGATCTGCCCGCGCTCAAATGCGATCGGAATGATCGGCATTTGCTCCAAAAACAGGCTGTAAAAGCCGGAAACATTTTCGCCGCTGCGCGCGGCAGCGATGGCGGACGTCATATCCGCGCTCGAATAGCCGCCATAGTTCAGGCTGCCGCCCGAGGACAGCAGCGGACGCAGGTCGAAGTCTGCGGTCAACTGGGTTTCGCCATAATATACATCAAACGAGCCGGATTGCAGCATGGAAATGAACGTCTCATACGGTTGCTTGTCCACCGTCACGGTCACGCCGTCCAGCGCGTTCCACGACGCGGCAATCTGTTCTGCCGCCGCTACCTTAAATGCGTTATCCGAGTTGACCAGCAGGCGAATGGACAGCGTCTCTCCGCCCGTGCCGAATGCAGCGGTGCTGTCCGTATCTTCCCCACTGTCCGTATCATTATTCTCGTCATACCCGTCGGTATCCTCGTCGCCGGTGTCCGCTTGGTCGGTATCGTCATACTCGTCCGTGTTGTCGGATTCGTCGGACGTATCGGTTTCATCCGTATCGGTTTCACCGCCGAATGCTTCCCGCAGCAACTGCGCCGCCTTCGTCGCGTCCGCCGACATATTGAGCGCCAAATCCTCGCCCGTCGGCTGCGGATTGACCGGCAGCACCGCAGGGTCGGCAAAGGTTTGCAGCTGCGTCGAGCACAGGCTCTGCCGCGAGAGCGCAGCGCTCAATGCCTGCCGCACCTTGGCGTTTGCCAGCTGACTGTTGGCATGATTGATGCCCAGATAGTGCAGCGATGCGCTGGTTGTCTGCACGGTGTCCACCGAGCCGCCGACCGACGGGGGATCGGGCGAAATGCGCGCCGCGCGCATCAGGGACACATCGCCCGTCTGGAAGCTGGACATTGCCGCGTCCGCGCGCGGCATTTTGACCAGCGTAATCGTGCGGATTGAGCCGAGGAACCCATCATGCCAGTTCTCGTTGGCCTCGAGCGTCCACTGACGGTCGTGCTCAACCGGCTGGAACGGACCGGTGCCGTCGGCAAAGTTGCCGCTGTCGGCTGAGCCCTGCCGGTAAATCGGAATATCGAGCAGACGCGGGAAATTGATGTTGGGCGAGGTGAGCACGATACGCACCTCGCGGTCGCTTACCGCCTCGATGGAGGAAACCTCGGTCAGCCGGTTGTGATAGGGCGATGCTTCGTTAAACTGCGCCGTTTGCAGGCTCGCCACTACGTCACGAGCGGTCAGCTTTTCGCCCGACCAGAAGCTCACGTCGTCCCGCAGCGTGAAGGTGAAGGTCGTGCCGTCGCCCGTATACGACTCGCACAGCACATTTTCGGCCGTAAAGTTCGAAGTGACCTCGAATAGTCCTTCATACAGCGCTTCGCACAGCACCCGGTTGATGCTGGTGTTGTCCAGCACCGGGTTGAGCGTGCCGTTTTGATACCACGCCAGACCAAAATACGCATCCGACACCTTGACATTATCGACCGGTGCATCTTCGCCGCCCAGATCGGGCAGACCGCAGGCGCCCAGCAGGCAGAGCGCCGCGAGAAACGCGGCCACCACGCCTTTTTTCCATTTCATAAACCGGACTCTCCCTTTCGGTTACAGACAGATCACACCGCCCTGCACGCCGCGCAGGCCGTGCGTTTTGCGGTGCGACCAGAATTCATCCGAGCAGCACATGGTGCAGATGCCGCTGTCAATCACGTTTTCCGGCTGAAGGCCCGCGTCCCGCAGCAGCTGCACACCAATTCCCTGCAAATCCACATGGAATTTCGGGCCTTTCTCCTTAATATAAGGATGCACCAGCGCGCCGAGCTGTTTTTCCATCGCCTCGGGCACATCCGCATCGGTTTCAAAGCATTCCTGCCGGATGGACGGCCCGAGCACCGCGCGCAGGCTTTCGCGCTTTGTCCCGAGCTTTTCCTCCATCACCGCTACGGTCTTGGGCAGGATGCCGCCCGCCATGCCGCGCCAGCCTGCGTGGCACACACCCGCGGTGTGGGTTGCGGGGTCGTACAACAGCGTGACCACACAGTCGGCATAAAAGCCGATCAGCGGCGTGTCCGGCAGGGCGGTCACAATCGCGTCCGACTGCCACGCCATCGGCTGATGCAGGCCCATGCCGGCCTGTTCCTCCCCGACGACCGAGACCTCGGTTTCGTGGATTTGTTTGGTCAGCGTGATGCGGTTTTCGTCCACGCCCAGCGCTTCCGCCAGACGGTGGTAGTTTTCGCGCACATTTTCCTCGGTATCGCCGCGGTTAAAGCCCAGATTCAGGCTTTCGCAGTGCCCTGTGCTCACGCCGCCGAACTTGGTCGTGAAGGCATGGCGCACCGGCAGACGGCGGCAGGTATAATAAACAAACGGGCCGCGCTGAATGCGGCACATAGACTGGTGCATAAGCGTTCCTCCCGATATATTCGTTTTATTATAGCAAATCGCCGCCTGTTCCACAAGGGCGCGCCCGGCCTGTTCTCAAAATACGCCAAAATCTGCACGGTATAGCATGGGTTTTTCTTGACAGTTTGACCAACAGGCTTTACAATAAATTGTAGTATAATACCTGCTGTAATATGGCCTGCGCAAGTCCGCGCAGGGCTTTTTTCAAAGGCATTATAACGCGGCGTTTTTTCAAACGCCATTTGCTACGCAGGGCCGCGCCTGTTTGTCTGCGAATGATCGGCCTGTTGCGCCATTTTTTGTCATGATTTCCCGCATGGTTTGCATATCAACTGATATTACCGCAAACCTGCGTTTCATTTTGTCGAAAGATATCGCGCAAGCCGTTTTTTTGCCCAAACCGGTGCTGCCTCAAAATTAAAAAAACAGGAGGACACACCAAAATATGACCGACATCATCATCCCGATCATAGCCGGTATTGTGTGTCTCGTTGTGGGCATTGTCATCGGTTTCCTGTACCGCAAGAGCGTTGCGGAAAAGGAAATCGGTTCCGCCGAAACCGAGGCGACACGCATCATCAACGAAGCCATCAAAGCCGGTGAAACCAAGAAACGCGAATCCATTCTGGAAGCCAAGGATGAAATCCACAGGCAGCGCACCGAGGCCGACCGTGAGCTCAAGGAGCGCCGCAACGAGACCCAGCAGCTGGAACGTCGTCTGATCCAGCGCGAAGAAGCGCTCGACAAAAAGAGCGACACGCTCGACCGCAAGAACGAAGAGCTGACCCGTCAGCTGGAAGCAACCCAGAAAGAAAAAGAAGAGCTGTCCCGCATCAAGGCAGAGCAGCTCGAGAAGCTCGAGCAGATCGCCAGCATGACCCGCGACGAAGCGCGCGAAATGCTGGTCGCCTCGATCGAGTCGGAAGCCACGCACGACGCCGCCGTCAAGCTGCGTGAGATTCAGCAGAAGCTCAAGGACGAAAGCGAGCAGACCGCGCGCGAGATTATCTCGACAGCGATCCAGCGCTGCGCTGCCGACCATGTTTCCGAAGCGACCGTTTCGGTGGTGCCGCTGCCCAACGATGAAATGAAGGGCCGCATCATCGGCCGCGAGGGCCGCAACATCCGTACACTCGAAACGCTCACGGGTGTCGATTTGATTATCGACGACACGCCTGAGGCGATCACGCTTTCCTCGTTTGATCCGGTGCGCCGCGAGATTGCGCGTCTGGCGCTCGAAAAGCTGATCGTGGATGGTCGTATCCATCCCGCCCGCATCGAGGAAATGGTCGAAAAGTCTCGCCGCGAGGTCGAGCAGATCATCAAGAGCGAGGGCGAGCGCGCAACCTTCGAGACCGGCATCCACGGTCTCCATCCCGAACTGGTCAAAATCCTCGGCCGCCTGCGTTACCGCACCAGCTACGGCCAGAACGTGTTGCAGCACTCCATCGAGGTTGCACATATCGCCGGCATGATGGCCAGCGAGCTTGGGCTTGACCCGCTGCCCGCACGCCGCGCCGGCCTGCTGCACGACATCGGCAAGGCGATCGACCACGAGGTCGAGGGCAGCCATGTTCAGATCGGCGTAGACCTTGCCAAGAAGTACAAGGAGGCACAGCCGATCATCCACGCGATCGAAGCGCACCACGGCGATGTGGAAGCTAAGACCACGGTGGCCTGCTTGGTGCAGGCGGCAGACGCAATCTCGGCTGCACGGCCGGGCGCACGCCGCGAGAATCTGGAAAACTATATCAAGCGTCTGGAAAAGCTCGAAAGCATTGCAAACGAGACGCCCGGCGTTTCCAGCTCGTATGCGATTCAGGCGGGCCGCGAGATCCGCATTATTGTCAATCCCGACAAGATTTCGGATGACGCGATGATCCTGCTGGCGCGTGAAGTCGCTAAGAAGATCGAGGACGAACTCGACTACCCCGGCCAGATCAAGGTCAACATGGTACGCGAGACGCGCGCGATCGACTACGCAAAATAACATGAAAAAGAACCGCCGAAAGGCGGTTCTTTTCTGTTCTATGTGCGCCTTACGGCGCGGGGGTGCGTTTATTCCTTCTTGTTTTGCTCGGACTGCTGGGCCTTCTTTTTGCGATACAGGCGCACGCGCCAGTACACGCCGCCCGCGATGCCAAGCAGCACCAGCACCGGCCACAGCATCACAACGAGCAGGATGATGCCGCGCACCGCAGCGGTCAGGCCGCTGAAACCGTTCTGCGCCGCCTGCGCCAGCTGCGCGCCAAAGCCCGTGCCCTCCGAAACTGCCGTCAGCGTTTGCACTTCGCGCAGCGTGACGGTAAAGGTCGAAAAGCCGACCAGATCGTCGTAGTGCCGCTTTTCGCCCGTCAGGCTGTCGATCTCATATTCGCAATCGGCCAGCGCGTTCTCCAGCGAAATGATATCCTCCATCTTTGCCGCCTGATCGAGCAGCGCAAGCAGACGCTCATGCTTGGTTTGCAAGGTCGCCAGCCGCGTTTCGATATCGGTGTACTGCTCGGTCACATCCTCGCTCCAGCGGTTGGCGGACACCACATGGCAGGTTTCGCCAATCTGCGCGAAAAACTTTTCAAACTGCTCCTGCGGCACGCGCAGGGTATAGTTCGCCATACGGCTGCCTGTTTCACCGGAGTTCCCACTCGACTGGATGTACCCGCCTGCTTCCGCGGTCATCTGCTCGAGCGATGCGCAGGTCGCGTCGTAGTCCTGCGTTTCCAGCGTCAGGTCAGCCGACAAAATCAGTTTGGCATTCTCCCGCACCGCAGAAAAATCCGCCGTGCTCTCGGATGTTGCCGCATCCGTGGCAACCCCGTTTTCTGCCAATGCTGCCGCATCTCCTGTGCTGCCCGCGTCGCTCGACGCGCCGCCACACGCGGCAAGCGAAAGCAGCAGCAAAAGCGCCAATACCACACAAAGCCCTCGTCGTTTCATCACAGGACACCCCTTTCTGTTTCGGTTATCCTGTTAGACGCGAGGACTTTGTCAATGTTCCCATTTGTTTCCGGTTTGTAAACCGTTTTTTTACCCAGCCAGAGATTATACTTCCTTCTGATACGTCGTCTGCTCAAACGAGCCGATCGCACCGCATACGTCACATACATCCGGGCGCTCGTCGTAAATTGCACCGCAGAATACGCAGCGGTATCCCTGTACCTCAACGGTTTTCTTCTTCGGCGGCAAGGAGGCTTCTGCTTCTTCTTTCTTCACTCCTTGGCTGAGCGACATCAAAGCGCTCATAAAGCGCAGCTCATGGTCCTGCTCGATCTTGGCGATGTTGTCAAACAGCAGACCGATGTCCTCGAAGCCCTCTTCCCGGGCGATCTTGGCAAAGCTCGGATACATGCTGCTCCATTCGCCGTACTCACCCTTAATCGCGGTCTGCAGATTTTCCGCGCTGGTGCCGATGCCGGTCAGCTTTTCGTACAGCAGGCGGCCGTGTGCGCCCTCGTTCTGCGCCAGGCCAGTGAACAGCTCGGCAATGTCCTCAAGTCCTTCTTTACGGGCTTTGTCGGCAAAAAACAGGTATTTATTGCGCGCCATCGACTCGCCGCTGAATGCAGCCTGCAAATTCTGTTCGGTACGAGATCCTTTCAAGTTCATTCCAAATTCCTCCTTCTATTGATATTTATTTACAATTAATAATAAATATCAATTCATATCGGAAGTATACTCCTTTTTCTTTGGAAAAGTGTGGATGATAACAAAGATGTAACCGTTATGTAACCGGTTTGTAACCTTTTGGGGGACAAGGCAAATCCCGGAAGCATAGCGCTTCCGGGATTTTACAATTTATTTTGTTACAGTGGTCTATTTTCGTTTGGCAAAGCATTCCTTGAAACCTATACACAGTAGGAACACACCGAACGCGCGCCGCAGCCAATCGGTGTCGATCTGCGCAGCCAGCAGGGAAGCCGCCGCAGCCGTCGGCACACCTGCTGCAATGCACCAAAGAGCCGCGCGTTTTTCGACCAGACCGTTTTGGATATGTGACCAGAGCGCTGCGGGCGCACAGGCGAGGAAGTACAGCAGATTGATGCCTGCCGCCTGATATTGCCCCATACCGGCCAGCAGCGTAAGATAGAGCATCAGCAGCGAGCCACCGCCCACTCCGCAGCCGGACAGGATGCCGGTCGCCAGCCCGACCACGGCAGAAAGCAGCGTGCTCATAGCAGCAGGACGGCGCGCACGCCGCCATAGAGCAGCAGCAGGCCGAACGCGCGCCGCAGCCATACTATGTCGATCCGGCGAAAAACGCGGCCTGCGACCCAGCCGCCCAGCACGCCGCCCAGCAGATAGGGCCACGCGGCAGATAACGCCAGTCCGCCCTGCATCCAATACAGCGCGGCGGACAGCGCGCTAAGCGGGAAAATCACCGCGACCGAGGTCGCAAACGCGCGCCGTTCCTCCATGCCGCACCAATATACCAGCATCGGCACAAGGAACAATCCGCCGCCCGCGCCAAAAAAGCCGTTTGCCGCGCCCGCAAGCGCACCGGTCACGCCATATTTTGCGTTTTCTTTCATAAAAACAGCCCTCCGGCAACAGTTTGCACCGAAGGGTTTTGTTTTATGTGTGTTTACAAGTTCATTTCTTGCTCAGCGTGCCGGTTGCAAGGCCCGACAAGTAGGCGTTGATGAAGCCGTCGATATCGCCGTCCATGACCGCGTTGATGTTGGCGTTTTCAAAGCCGGTGCGCGTGTCCTTGGCGAGCGTATAAGGCATAAAGACGTAGGAACGGATCTGGCTGCCCCATTCGATCTTTTTCTGGTCGCCCTTGATGTCCGAAATCTTCTCCAGATGCTCGCGCTCCTTGATCTCAACCAGCTTGGAACGCAGCATGCGCAAGCAGTTGTCCTTGTTCTGGAACTGGCTGCGCTCGGTCTGGCAGGAAACCACAATGCCGGTCGCCTTGTGGATCAGACGCACCGCAGACGAAGTCTTGTTGATATGCTGACCGCCCGCGCCAGAGGAACGGAACACCTGCATCTCGTAGTCATCCGGCTTGATTTCGAAATCCGCCGAGTCGTCCGGGATATCCGGGATGACCTCGACCGCAGAGAACGAGGTATGGCGGCGGCCGGAAGCGTCAAACGGGGAGATGCGCACCAGACGGTGCACGCCCGACTCGCCTTTGAGGAAGCCGTAGGCGTTTTCACCTTCGATCAGGATATCCGCGCTCTTCAGGCCCGCTTCTTCGCCGTCCTGATAGTCCATGATCTTGTAGGTGAAGCCGTGGCGCTCCGCCCAGCGGGTGTACATACGGTACAGCATTTCGCACCAGTCCTGTGCCTCGGTGCCGCCCGCGCCCGCATGGAAGGACACCAGCGCATTGTTGTGGTCATACTCGCCAGTCAGCAGCGTGGACAGCTTCTGCTCGGCCACGCCCTCTTCCAGCTCCTTGTAGCCGTTTTCCAGCTCCTCGAGCATGGACTCGTCGTTTTCCTCGATTGCCATTTCGCAAATCGTCAGCAGGTCGTCACACAGGCTGTTCAGGTGGTTATACGCTTCGATCTTGCCCTTGAGTGCACCCATACGGGAGACGATCTTCTGGCTTTCCTCCGGGTTGTCCCAGAAGCCGGGCTGGGAGGACTTGATCTCCAGCTCCTCGACCTCGCGCTTTGCCCGGTCCAAGCCGAGCGACTCATACAGCTCCTCGAGCTGGGGCTTCAAATTGTTCAGTTTGACCTTGTATTCCTCGAACTCAAGCATGAAAATGCTCCTTCACGTATTTTTCAGTAGTATATAGTATACCGTTTTGCGGGGAACTTGTAAAGTTTTTTTCTAAGTTTGGCTTGACTAACCCTTGTCCTTCCGATATATTTTTAAATACAACAAAAGGGAGTAGCTCACGCCTGCGGGCGTGGTCGGCATCGTCAATCACGGTCGAACCTTCGACCCGTGCCTACCGGAAGCAGCGAGACTTTTATTGCACATACGCAATAAAAGTCTCTTTTTTTGCGCCTGGATATGCTATTGTAACATCATAGGGGGTTGTATCATGTTATCTTTCATCATGTTGGTATTTGGCTTTGTCCTGCTCGTCTGGGGCGCGGATAAATTCGTCGCAGGCGCGTCCGCACTGGCGCGGCGGCTGGGCGTGTCGCCGCTGCTCGTCGGCCTGACCATCGTTGCCTTCGGCACATCCGCACCCGAGCTTGCTGTCAGTTTGACCGCGGCCTTGCAGGGCGCAAATGAGATCGCGGTCGGCAACGTCGTCGGCTCGAACATCTTTAATCTGCTCATGGTTGCCGGCCTGTCTGCGGTGGTCTGTCCGCTCGTCATGGACCGCACGCTGCTGCGGCGCGACTGGCCGATCTCGCTGGCTGCGGCGGTGCTGCTGCTGGTGTTCATTGCGCCCGATCTGACCATTTCGCGCATTGAAGGCGTGATCCTGCTGGTGGTGTTCGCGCTGGTGCTGAGCACCCAGATCCGTGCGGCGCTCAAAAACCGCGATACCCTGGAAAGCGAAGAGGATGAAATTACAATGCCGCCCCTGATGATCGGCGTGAACATCGTGCTCGGCCTTGCGTGCATCATCATCGGCGGTCAGCTGGCTGTCAACGGCGCGACCGGGATCGCTCGCATGTTTGGCCTGTCCGAGACGCTTATCGGCCTGACCATCGTCGCCATTGGTACCAGCCTGCCCGAGCTGGTCACCTCGCTGGTGGCCGCCCGCAAGGGACAGAACGAAATCGCAATGGGCAACGTCATTGGCTCGAATATCTTTAATCTGCTGTTTATTCTCGGCGTTTCGGCAACGATTACGCCCATTCCGGTGCAGGCGACCTCGATCATTGACGCGCTCGTGCTCATCGGCATCAGCATTGTGTTCTATCTCCCCGCGCGCCGCGGCAAGCTCGGCCGCGCACCCGGCGTGATCATGGCGCTCACCTATGTGGTCTATACGGCTTACCTGATTATGCGATAAAGCGAAAAAAGACGCCTGCGGGCGTCTTTTTTGCGTCATAACATTCGTTTACAAAAAATTTGTTTGTTTCCCGTCCATTGTGTGCTATAATATCTTCTGTATGAACGAACGGGGCTTTTTGTCCCTTTTGAAAGGCTGAATCAAGAATGGCTAACCTTTTCACCAAAATTTTCGGCACCCATTCCTCGCACGAGCTGAAAAAGATCTATCCCATCGCGGATAAGGTCGATGCGCTCGAAGAACAGTATAAAAAACTGACCGACGCCGAGCTGCGTGCCAAGACGGACGAGTTCAAGGCCCGCTACCAGAACGGAGAAACGCTCGACGATCTGCTGCCCGAGGCGTTTGCCACCTGCCGCGAGGCGGCGTGGCGCGTACTGGGCATGCGGCACTATCGCGTGCAGGTCATCGGCGGCATCGTGCTACATCAGGGCCGCATCGCGGAGATGAAAACCGGCGAAGGCAAAACGCTGGTTGCCACTCTGCCTGCCTATCTGAATGCATTGACCGGTAAGGGCGTGCATATCGTCACGGTCAACGACTACCTTGCCAAACGCGACAGCGAATGGATGGGCAAGGTCTACCGCTTCCTCGGGCTGACGGTCGGTCTGGTCATCCACGCCGTCGAGCCGTCGCAGCGCAAGGCGATGTATGAAGCGGATATCACCTATGGCACGAACAACGAGTTCGGTTTCGACTACCTGCGCGACAACATGGCGATTTATAAGAAAGCCATGGTGCAGCGCGGTCATGCATTTGCCATCGTGGACGAGGTGGACTCCATCCTGATCGACGAGGCGCGTACCCCGCTGATTATCTCGGGTCAGGGCGAAAAATCCTCCCAGCTTTATGAAATGGCTGACCGCTTTGCTGCGGGCCTTAAGTGCCTGCGCGTCAAGGAGGTAGACGCTAAGGAGGAGCAGGACGATATCGACGCGGACTACATCGTGGACGAAAAGGCCCGCACCGCGACGCTGACCCCCAAGGGTACTGCACGCGCGGAGCAGTATTTCCGTGTGGAAAACCTGTCCGACCCGGCAAATACCACGCTCCAGCATCACATCAATCAGGCGATCAAGGCGCGCGGCGTGATGCAGCGCGATGTGGACTATGTCGTGCGCGACGGGCAGGTTATCATCGTTGACGAGTTCACCGGCCGCCTGATGTTCGGCCGCCGCTACAACGAGGGCCTGCATCAGGCCATCGAAGCCAAGGAAGGCGTCAAGGTCGCGCACGAAAGCAAGACGCTGGCGACCATCACTTTCCAGAATTACTTCCGCCTGTACGGCAAGCTGTCCGGCATGACCGGTACCGCGCTGACCGAGGAGGAGGAATTCCGCCACACCTACAAGCTGGACGTTATCGAGATCCCGACCAACAAGCCGATCGCCCGTAAGGATAACCCGGACGCGGTCTACAAGAACGAGCGCGGCAAGATTCATGCGACGATTGCGCGCATTGAGGCCTGCCACGCCAAGGGCCAGCCGATTCTGGTTGGCACGGTGTCGATCGAAAAGTCCGAGGAGCTGTCCAAGCTGCTCAAGGCAAAGGGCATCAAGCACACCGTTCTGAACGCAAAGTATCATGAGCGCGAGGCGGATATCGTCGCGCAGGCAGGCAAGTCGGGCGCGGTCACGATCGCAACCAACATGGCCGGTCGTGGTACGGATATCATGCTGGGCGGCAACGCGGAGACCATGGCGCTCGACGAGCTGAAAAAGGGCGATTACCCCCCCGAACTGCTCTACGAAGCCAACGGCCACGCCGAGACCGACGATCCCGAAGTGCTGGCTATCCGTGAAAAGTTCCAGGAACTGTATCAGAAGTATAAGAAGGAGACCGATGCGGACGCAGAAAAAGTGCGTGCGGTAGGCGGTCTGTATATTCTGGGCACCGAGCGGCATGAATCCCGCCGTATCGATAACCAGCTGCGCGGCCGTGCCGGCCGTCAGGGCGACCCGGGCGAATCCAGCTTCTATATTTCGCTGGAGGACGATCTGATGCGTCTGTTCGGTTCGGAGCGCATCCAGAACATGATGGAAACGCTCGGCATCGACGAAAACGAGCCGATCGACCAGAAGATTCTGTCCGGCGCGATCGAAAACGCGCAGAAGAAGATCGAATCCCGCAACTTTGCCACCCGTAAGCACGTGCTCGAATACGACGATGTGCTCAACACCCAGCGCCAGACCATCTACGGTCAGCGTTTGCAGGTGCTCGAGGGCAAGGACATCAAGGACAACATTCTGAACATGGTGGATGATACCATCGCCCGCGCGGTGCACGCGGCGGTCGGTGAAAACCATCTGATTACGCCGGAAATGGTCGAGCAGGCACGCCGTCCGTTTATCGGTATGTTCCTGCGGCCTGAGGATTGCACCTTCACGCCCGAAGAGTGCGACGATCTGACTGCCGAGCAGCTGACCAACGTGCTGACCGATCAGGCGCACAAGGTTTACGAGGCCAAGGAACAGGCCATTGGCGCGCCGATCATGCGTGAGCTTGAGCGCGTGGTGCTGCTCAAGAACGTTGATACCAAGTGGATGGACCACATCGACGCGATGACCGAGCTGCGCAACGGCATCGGTCTGCGCGCTTACGGTCAGCATGACCCGGTTGTTGAGTACAAGCGCGAAGGCTTCGATATGTTCGACGCGATGATCGACGCCATCCGCGAGGATACCGTGCGCATGATCTTCCTGGCGCAGGTACGCACCCGCGAGGAACCTAAGCGTGAGCAAGTCGCCAAGGAAACGAGCGCGGCCGGCGCGACGGATGGTTCGGTCAAGGCTGAGCCCAAGCGTGTGGGCAAGAAGGTTGGCCCGAACGATCCGTGCCCGTGCGGCAGCGGCAAGAAGTACAAAAAGTGCTGCTACCTCAAGGCGGACAACCCGTATAAATAAAAAGAAAGAGGGAAACCACGCGGGTTTCCCTCTTTTTCCCTTTTAGCCCTGCCGACGCTTGAAATCCAGATAGCCCTGCAAAATCAGGCTCGCCGCGACCGCGTCCACGGTCTGGCGGTGCTTTTTTGTCTTTTTGCCCGTCTGGTGCAGGATGTCGTGCGCCGCAACCGTCGTGCGCCGCTCGTCCCACAGCGTCACCGGCAGTCCGGTGCGCGCTCTGAGCGTTTCCGCCAACGCTTCACATTTTTCCGCGCGCGGCCCTGATGTGCCGTCCATATTTTTCGGCCAGCCCAGCACAATTTCCTCGATTTTGTTTTCCATGATGAAGGCTGTCAGCTTGTCCAAGAGCTTATCGTAATTCCATTCGTGGATGACGCTCGGCGAACCCGCCAGAAAGCCCGATGGGTCGGAAACTGAAAGCCCGGTGCGCGCATCGCCGTAATCAATACCCAAAATACGCATGCGAATACTCCTATATGTTGTGTAATAAGCTAAGTATATCACAAAAACGCAAAAAAACCAGCACTTTTTTCTCAAAAACCCTTGACCGCCGGTTTTCTCCATGCTATACTTTAAGAACCTATGCAGGTTCTTTTTTTGCGCCCATTTTTTCGCGTGTCTCGGAAAAAGGGCCCGGAACACTGGCAAAGGGAGGCAAATTGTCCCGCGCCCGGCCAAAGGGGCACGGGAAGGGACGAATATTAAAAGGAGGTGCCGTTATTTATGCGCGTGAAAATTACGCTGGCCTGCACCGAGTGCAAGCAAAGAAACTATGACACAATGAAGAACAAGAAGAACAACCCGGACCGTATGGAAATGAACAAGTACTGCCGTTTCTGCCGGAAGCACACGCTGCACCGCGAAACGAAGTAAGAGAAAGGAAGTAGCTTCATGGCTGAAGAAACCAAGGCGAAAAAGCCCGGTCTCTTTGCGCGTATCGGCAAGTGGTTCCGCGAGCTGAAGAGCGAGTGCCGTAAGATTGTATGGCCCACTCGCCAGCAGACGGTGAACAACACGCTGGTTGTGATTGCCTGCGTCATCCTGATCGGTATTTTCATCTGGGTCCTCGATATCGTGTTCGGTCTCGGCGTCCAGACACTGCTTAACGCTTTCGCCGCCTAAAAGGAGGCATTTATGTCAGACGCTGCAAAATGGTATGTGGTGCACACATACTCCGGCTACGAAAACAAAGTGGCCTCTTCGATCGAGAAAGCGGTCGAAAACCGCAAGCTGCATGACCTGATCCAAGCCGTCAACATCCCGACTGAAACTGTCACGGAAGTCAAGGACGGCAAAAGCCGCGAGGTGGAGCGCAAGCTCTTCCCGGGCTACGTGCTTGTCAAAATGGTTATGACCGATGAAACCTGGTATCTGGTTCGCAATACCCGCGGCTGCACCGGTTTTGTCGGACAGGACAAGTCCGGCGGCTCCAAACCCATCCCGCTGACCGATGACGAGATCGCCGCGATGGGCGTGGAGAAGCGCGAGATCGAGGTGAACTACGCACCCGGCGACAGCGTGCGCGTTATCGACGGCGCATTGGCTGGCTTTATCGGCGTAGTATCGTCGGTAGAAGCGGATAAGAACAAGGTTAATGTCACGGTTTCCATGTTCGGCCGCGAAACCCCTGTTGAGCTGGAACTCGACCAGGTCGAGACGCTCGACGAGTAAAATATTCTTCCGGCATATGGCTGGAAATGCGCGCGGAAGGCGCGCGGCAAGTGGGAGAGCTCCCGCATAAGGGACTCGCCAATTACCACATTTATTGAAGGAGGAACCTTTCAACATGGCACAGAAAGTAGTAGGTTATATTAAGCTCCAGATTCCCGCAGGCAAGGCAACCCCGGCTCCCCCGGTAGGTCCGGCCCTCGGCCAGCACGGCGTCAACATCATGGCGTTCACCAAGGAATTCAACGAGCGCACCAAGAACGAAGCCGGTATGATTATCCCGGTTGTTATCACGGTCTATGCCGACCGTTCGTTCAGCTTCATCACCAAGACTCCCCCGGCGCCGGTCCTCATTAAGAAGGCCTGCGGCATCGAGTCCGGTTCGGCCGTTCCGAACAAGACCAAGGTTGCCAAGCTGTCCAAGGCTGACTGCCAGAAGATCGCGGAGACCAAGATGCCCGACCTGAATGCTGCTTCTCTGGAAGCTGCGATGAGCATGATCGCAGGCACCGCTCGTTCGATGGGTATTACCGTCGAGGAATAAGTTTTAAGTTAAGCTGAATGGATTTTGACCGCGCTTTTTGCAGGCGCCGGTCAAAGTGGGAGGGTTAGGTTTAGCCTATTCCCGCATTACCACTTAAGGAGGATTTATTGTGCATAAAGGTAAAAAGTATGTAGACAGCGCAAAGACCATTGATCGTTCCAAGCTGTACGATCCGGCAGAAGCGCTTGCCACTGTTGTTTCCACTGCCAAGGCCAAGTTCGACGAGACCATCGAGTTGCACGTCAAGCTGGGCGTTGACTCCCGTCACGCTGACCAGCAGGTTCGCGGCGCGATCGTCCTGCCGCACGGCACCGGCAAGAATGTCCGCGTTGCTGTTTTCGCCAAGGGCGCAAAGGCTGACGAGGCACAGGCTGCCGGCGCTGACATCGTTGGCGCAGAGGACCTGATGGAGCGCATCCAGAAGGAGAACTTCTTTGAGTTCGACGTAGTTATCGCTACCCCGGATATGATGGGTCTGGTTGGCCGTCTGGGCCGCGTGCTCGGTCCTAAGGGCCTGATGCCGAACCCGAAGGCTGGTACGGTTTCCATGGACGTTGCCAAGGCAGTTCAGGAGTCCAAGGCTGGTAAGATCGAGTACCGTCTGGACAAGACCAACATCATCCACTGCCCGATCGGCAAGGCTTCCTTCGGTGCAGAGAAGCTGCAGGACAACTTCGACGCACTGATGGGCGCGATCATCAAGGCGAAGCCGGCTGCTGCCAAGGGCCAGTACGTTCGTTCCTGTGTTGTGGCTTCCACCATGGGCCCGGGCGTTAAGGTTAACGCTGCCAAGTTGATGGCGTAAGCGATCGGCTGCATACCGATTAAAAAACGATAAAAAAGCACGCTGGGTTTCCAGCGTGCTTTTTTGTTCTCTGATTGCGTTAGCCCAGCATACGGTATGCCGTTGCGATGGCCTGCTCGCGGGTGAACATGCCCTTCGGATTGAACTGATTGTCGCCCGTGCCGTTCATGATGCCTTCCGAGACCACATAGTTGATGCCCTCGACTGCCCACGACGAAATCTTGGACGCATCTGTGAACGAAGTGGAGCCCGTGCCACTTGCCGTGTTGCCGATCCGCTGGTCGGTGCCCATCAGGATCTTGGCCGCCTGCTCGCGGGTCAGGCTCTGGTTCGGGCTGAACTTGTTGTTGCCTACGCCGTCAATGATGCCGAAGCGATAGCAGGCAAGGACGCTGGCGTCCCAGGTGTCGGTCAGTGCCGCGCGTGCATCGTTATACGAAATGCCGGTCAAATACAGTTCCTTATCATAATCGGTCAGCTTCTGATGCAGCAGCGCATCGATAATCTGGCAGAACTCCTTGCGGGTGATGTTTTTCTGATAGCCGCTTTGCAGCGCGTCCGGTACGATGCCTGCGCTTGCCGCATCGGCTACCGTTTGCGTCGCCCATGCGGAGGGTGTGTCAAAATCGCGCGGCTGGATGCCCTTGGGCAGCGTGCCCGAAGAATAATCCACAATATGCAGCACGTTGGTCAGGTTGCGGCCTGCGCTCTGCACGGTCGAACCGCCGATGCTCAGGAATGTGGATGCACCGCCGTCGAGCGCCATTGCATCAACTGCGCCCAGCCCCTTGAGGTACTGCGCAATGCTGCGCATGGACGAGCTGCTCGCGCTGCCGAGTACCAGACGGCCGTCGCCCATGATAGCGGCGAACGAACGGGAGGAAACATAATCCGGGGACTGCTTGGGGTCAGTAAAGTCGCTGTTCTGGTCGCAAACGTCCACGCCGTCCTTGAGCAGCAGCGGGCCTGCGCCGACACCGTTGACGATATCCGTCCATTCGGAAGCGCTGTCATGCTGCGGCGTGTATACCGTCTTGCGCACCGCGTCGTTGCCGACCTGCGGCTCAAGCGTATAGGTGGCCAGATTGTTCCACGCGCTCTGGTTGATGACCAGCACGGTCGTGCCCCACGAAAGCGCAGGCACCGTACCGCCAACCTGAATGTTCGTGACAACGCTGTCCTTGATGGTGACGATGCGTGCACCGGAGCCAACATTCACCGCTTTGCCGTACACCGGCGTCAGCAGGTAGCTTGCCCATGCATTGTTTGCGTCGTAAGCGTTGACTGCATATGCCGTAACCGTAGCGCTGTCCTCACCGCGGAAGGCGATTTTGGTCTCGATCTTGACGCGGTCGATCAACGGCTTACCGGAAGAAGTGAAAACCAGTGTCGGCTTTTCACCGCCGCCGTTGACCACTTCGCCACCCTGAATCACGGTCGCGTAAACGGTTGCGCCGCCGCTGTAAGCGTCAAAATAGCCGCCGTTGATGGAAGCCACCACCGATTTGCCGCCCTCGGCCGCCTTGGCGCTGACATGGCCGGAAGCCGACTGCGTTTGGAACAGGCGGTTGTTGGCCAGTGTGACTTCGCCCGTGCGGCCCGCGCCCATCTCCAGATAGACCATCGTGCCGCCCATCGGCAGGCTGGCGCGCTGTGTGCCGCCCGCTGCACCGGCCGTCACCGGCAGCAGCATCAGTCCGGCGCATACAAGGCTCAGAACTCGTTTATATAAGGTTCGCATGGTATTCCCCCTTTTGGAATTTTCAATCTCAGTTTAACATATTTTTGTTATTTGCACAATAGGATTGGGATTTTCTTTCTGTTTTTGTCCTATTTCACCAGAGAATCCCTCTTTTTTCCGTTTGCTCATAATTTTTTCTCATAATTTTTTATTTTTCTCTCTTGACAGATTTTCGGTTTTTCGATATAATATATGAGCTTGGTCAAAGACAGCAGGCAGCCGCAAGGCTTTAAAGGAGTTTTCCGCCGCCCGCCGAGGTCAACACGGAATGGATTTATGCCATCTTTTATGAGGTTTTCTGTGTACCCTCCCTGTGTCTTTGCACCGGGAGGGTACTTTTATTTTTATAGGAGGTGAAAAAGATGCCGAATGCAAAGGTTCTGGAAGAGAAGAAGGCTCTGGTTGCGTCTCTGGTAGAGAAGATCAAGAATTCTCCGGCCGGCGTGCTGGTCGATTACAAGGGCATCAACGTTGAGGATGATACCAAGCTCCGCCGTCAGCTGCGTGAAGCAGGCGTTGAGTATATGGTCATCAAGAACACCCTGATCCGCTTTGCGGCGAAGGAGTTGGGCTTTGAAGGTCTGGAAGAGCACCTGAACGGCACTTCCGCTCTGGCAATTTCGACCACGGACGACGTGATCGCGCCCGCTAAGATTCTGGGTGACTTTGCCAAGACCCACGAGAATTTCAAGATCAAGGCTGGTTACCTGGAAGGCAAGGTAATCGACGAGGCCGAGGTCAAGAAGCTGGCCAACATGCCGAGCAAGGAAGTTCTTATCGCTCAGGTACTGTACAGCTTCAACTTCCCCATTATGCAGCTTGCTATTGCCTGCGATGCTATCGTTAAGAAGGCAGAGGGCAACGAGGACATGAAGGTAGCCGATCTGGTTGCTGCGAATGTTCCGGCTGCGGAGGAAGCTCCCGCTGAAGAGGCTCCCGCTGCGGAGTAATCAAACAAAACTTTAAAAAACTTATAATGGAGGTTTAATCCCATGACTGTTGCTGAGATTATGGAAGCTGTAAAAGAGCTCAAGGTTATGGAGCTCTCTGAGCTGGTAAAGGCTCTGGAAGAAGAATTTGGCGTATCCGCTACCCCGGTTGCCGTTGCAGGTGCTGCTGCTGGCGCTGGCGACGCTGCTGCTGCTGACGCTAAGACCGATTTCGACGTTGTTCTGGTTGACGCTGGTTCCTCCAAGATCAACGTTATCAAGGTTGTTCGTGAGATCACCGGCCTGGGCCTGAAGGAAGCTAAGGAGAAGGTTGACTCCGCTCCGCAGACCATCAAGGAAGCTGCTCCGGAAGCAGAAGCCAACGAGATCAAGGAGAAGCTCGAGGCTGCTGGCGCTAAGGTTGAGCTCAAGTAATTTTCCGATTGCTCCGCCGGCCCTTTCCGGGCTGCAAGCTGTCTGAAACCCGGCAGGTATTGCTTTGGCAATACCTGCCGTTTGTTTTGTCCTTTTGCATAGTATTACGGATCTTTTCGGAAATGAGGCCCTGTCATGCAACCCTTTCTGAACAAACTGGGCGGCTTTGTCCGCCGTGAAGCCGTTTTGGTGATTTCGCTGGTCTGCGCGCTGCTGTCCATGCTGGCGGTGCCGCCCGATGCGGCCTATGCCGGTTACATTGACCTGCGCGTGTTGTGTCTGCTGTTCTGCCTGATGGCAGTGGTCGCGGGCTTGCAGCAGTGCGGCCTGTTCACCGTGCTGGCTCAGCGCCTGCTGACCGGACGCAAGCAGCTGCGCTTGCTGTACCTTGCGCTGGTGCTGCTGCCGTTTTTCTGCTCCATGCTGATTACCAATGATGTTGCGCTCATCACCTTTGTGCCGTTCACCGTGCTGGTGCTCGGCCATATCGGTCGCATGGAAGCGCTTATCCGCGTGGTCGTGCTGCAAACGCTGGCCGCGAACCTTGGCAGCATGGCGACGCCGGTCGGCAACCCGCAAAACCTGTTCCTCTGTTCGTATTACGGGTTGAGCTTTGGTGCATTCCTGCGCGTGGTGCTGCCGCTGACGTTGGTCAGTCTGGTCGCGCTGTCTGTCGCCGCGCTGTGGACACGGGGCGAGACCATCGAGATCACATTCCCTCAGCGCGAGCACATTGTGCAGCCGCGCCTGTTTGCCCTGCTGTGCCTGCTGTTCGTGCTGTGCCTGTTGTCGGTTGTGCATGTGCTGCACTACGGCATCACGACCGCAGTGGTGGCTCTGTGCCTGTTGCTGTGCGCACGCGGGCTGTTTGCGCGTGTGGACTACGCGCTGCTGTTCACCTTTGTCTGCTTTTTTATTTTCGCCGGCAATATTGGCCGCATCGACACGGTGCGCGCGGTGCTCGAGCGCCTGCTGAGCGCCAACGCCTACTGGACGAGCGTGCTCGCCAGTCAGGTCATCAGCAACGTCCCCGCGGCGGTGCTGCTTTCCGGCTTTACCGATCAATGGCGCGCGCTGCTCGCGGGCGTGGACGTCGGCGGACTGGGCACACCGATCGCGTCGCTGGCAAGCCTGATCTCGCTCAAGCTGTACTTACGCGCGGAAAACGCCTCGCTGCCGCGCTATCTGCTGGTGTTTACACTTGCTAATATCGTGGGGCTGGTTCTGCTGTCGGCAGCGGCCTTCCTGTTCGGTTGCGTCGGTTGAGTGAAGCGTTCCTCTGCGCTGCGAGCGGCAGCCATATCAAACAGAAAAAAGCCTGCATTTGCAGGCTTTTTCTCGTTTTGGACGCATCTGCGCGGCGCGCGGTGCGTCCTCAATGGAACTTGTATGGTTAAATCGTAGTTAGTTGAACGCCTCGTCGTCCCGTTCTTCAAACATGCGTCGCACACGCGCGCGCAGCTCAGGGTAGCCTGCGAGCGTGGGATCGGCCTGCAAAATCTGCTCGGCCTCCTCGCGTGCGCTCTGCATGAGCGCAAGGTCGGCAATCGGATCGGCAACGTGCAGCGCGGGCAAACCGTGCTGCCGTCTGCCGAAAAAGTCGCCCGGACCGCGCTGTGACAGGTCGGCGCGGGCCACCTCAAAGCCGTCGTTCGTTTTGCACAGGATTTTCAGCCGTTCGCGGGCGGTCTGTCCCTTGTCCGCGCCGAAAAAGATGCAGTAGGATTGCCGCGTGCCGCGTCCCACGCGCCCGCGCAGCTGGTGCAGCTGGGACAGGCCGAAGCGGTCGGCATCCTCGACGACCATCAGGTTGGCGTTCGGCACGTCTACGCCTACCTCAATAACAGTCGTGGCGACCAGAATATCATACTCCTGCGCGGCAAACGCCTGCATGACGCGCTCTTTTTCTGCGCTTTTCATGCGTCCGTGCAGTACAGCGACGCGCCGCTGCGGCAGCGCCTTTTGCAGATCGATCGCGTGCTGCTCCGCGCTTTTCAGGTTCATTTCACCCTCTTCGACCAGCGGGCACACGACGTAGACCTGCCCGCCCTCACGAATTTGCTTGTCGATGAAAGCGGTGATGCGGCGGCGCATGTTTTCGCCTACAGCGTAGGTTTCGACCGGCTGACGGCCGGGCGGCACTTCGTCCAGTACGGACACATCGAGGTCGCCGTACAGAATGAGTGCAAGCGTGCGCGGGATAGGCGTTGCCGACATCACCAGCACATGGGGCGTTTGCCCTTTGGCGGACAGCGCGGCGCGCTGTGCCACGCCAAAGCGGTGCTGTTCGTCCGCCACGACCGCGCCCAGCCGGTGAAATGTCACGCTTTGCTGGATGAGCGCGTGCGTGCCGATGACGACCTGCGCCGCGCCGCTTTCAATGGCGGCGAGGGCCGCGCGCTTTTGCGCGGCGTTCATCGAGCCTGTCAGCAACGTGCAGGAAATGCCGAGCTTTTCCAGCAGCGGCGCAAGCGTTTCCGCGTGCTGCGCCGCAAGGATTTCCGTCGGAGCCATAAAGGCGGCCTGATAGCCGCTTTTGGCGGCCAGCGCACACAGCGCAGCGGCCACGATGGTTTTGCCCGAGCCAACGTCGCCCTGCACCAGCCGGTTCATCGGGCGGCCGGAGGCACAGTCCGTCGCGATCTCTTCAATCGCACGGTGTTGTGCGCCTGTGGGCGAAAAGGGGAGCGCAGCGAAAAAGTCCGCAAGCGACGTATCGGAAAACACCAGACCTGCATCAGCTTTTCGGCGCTCTTTTAACTGCTGCAAGCCGCAGCAAAGCAGAAACAACTCCTCGAACACCATGCGGCGGCGCGCTTCCTTCACGTCCTGCGCGGATTGCGGCCGGTGGATGGCCACAAGGGCATCCGTTGCGTCCGGCAGGTTGTACCGTGCGCGCAGCACTTCGGGCAGCGGGTCGGGCCAGTCACCCGGCACTGCGTCCAGCGCCGCTTCGGTCACGCGCGCCATGTCGCGCTGGGTCAGGCCCGCGGTCAGCGGGTAGACCGGCACGATGCGTCCGGGGTGTTCTGCGTCGGGCGAGACCTTTTCCGACTGCGGCGAAACCAGCATGCGCGTATGTCCATTTGCCTGCACACGCCCATAAAACACATATTCCTGCCCGACGCGCAGGAGCGCCGCAGCGTATGAATTGTTGAAATAGGTGACGGGCAGCGAGCCTGACTCGTCAAAGATCGTGCATTTAACCAGCGTCATGCCCTTGCGGATGTGGGTGGTTTTCGGCTCGGTGCCGACGACCGCACGGACGGCATACTTGCCATCCTCCGCGATGTCCGCAATGGGGGTGATCGCCGTGCGGTCCTCATAATCGCGCGGATAGGTCTCCAGCGCGTCACGCAGCGTGCGGATATGCAGTTTTTCAAACAAAGCCGCTTTTTTCGGGCCGATGCCTTTGACAAAGCGGATGCTGTCCTCCAGTGCGGGCATGGCAGCCTCCTTAGAAATAGACGCAAGGCCGCCCGTGGAGGCGGCCGGAGCCGAGTGCAATGGAAATTGTAGTTTCGATCGAATATGTTTAATATTCGCGGTAAACCGCTTTGACTACGCCGAGAATCTGACAGCCGTTGCCGTCGATCGGGGGATAGGCAGGGTTTTCCGGCATCAGCCACACACCGTCGGGCGTAATGTTGAGCGTTTTACAGGTGGCCTCGTCCTCCAAAAGGGCGATGACGATATCGCCGCTGCGGGCCTGGATATCCTGCCGGACGATGACTAAATCGTCGTCCATGATGCCTACGCCGATCATCGAGTCGCCGCGGATGCGCAGGGCGTAGTATTCCCCGCCGTTTGCCGCAGGCTCAAACGGGACATAGCCCACATGCTCTTCGACCGCGAGAATCGGCATACCGGCGGTGACGCGGCCGAGAATGGGCACGCGCGTAACCATGGACGGGCCGCTGACCGGGGTCAGCGCGCGGGATTTGTGCTCGCTTGGTTCGAGATAGCCCGCCTCCTGCAATTTTTTCAGGTGGGCGTGCACGGTCGAGGGCGAGCGCAGGTTCATTTCCGCGCAGATCTCGCGCACCGAGGGAGGATAGCCGTGTTCGAGCGAAAATTCACTGATATAATCCAAAATCCGTTGCTGTTTGGCGGAGATTTTTTTCATAGGGACGCACTCCTTGCTGTTACTGTTCGGAACATACGTTCGTATTTTTCTCTATTATACCCTAAAATGTGCGATAAAGCAAACATTTGTTTGTGAAAATTCGGAAAGAATTGCAAAAAACAGAAATGACGTATATTTCGCCGCTGATTGTTTGGATTTTTGTCAGGCCATCCGCAAAAAAATCACCGCTTTGCTTGTATTTGGCGTGGTTTTGTTATATCATATAAGCAGAAACGGTTCGGACGGCGCTGCGCCCGGCAGCGCGTTTTGACTCAAAAAGCATCAAACGATCGCAGGGAGGGTTTTCTATGACGATCAAGACCGATCTTGGATATATCGAAATCACAAACGAGGTGATGGCGGGGATCGCGGGCTATGCGGCTTCTTCGTGCTTCGGTGTGAAGGGCATGACCATCCGCTCGATGTCGGACGGGCTGGCGCATCTGCTCGGACGCGATAACCAGTCGCGCGGCGTCAAGGTAGTGGAAGCGCCGGACGGCGGCGTCAATATTGACCTGCACATCGCGGTTGAGCACGGCGTGAATATTGCGACCGTTTGCCGCTCGATCATCAGCGAGGTGCGCTACCATGTCGAACGCCTGACCGGCGTGGACGTGAAAAACGTGGATATCTATGTCGAGAGCATCCGTGCGGACTGACGCGCGGCCAAAAAGAATGCGGGGAGAGTTAAGTAAATGGCAGATCAGAGAATAGACGGCGTGCTGTTTCAGTCCATGGTGATCGAGGGCGCGCTTGCCATTGCCGAAAAAAAGGAACAGGTCAACGAACTGAACGTTTTCCCTGTGCCGGACGGCGATACGGGTACGAATATGTCCATGACCATGGCCTCGGCCATGACCGAGATGGAAAAACTGACCGAGCCGACGCTGGCGAAAGCAGTCGATACGACGGCATCTGCCCTGCTGCGCGGGGCGCGCGGCAACTCGGGCGTGATTTTGTCGCTGCTGTTCCGCGGCGTGGCGAAAAAGCTGCGCGAAACCGATGCGGCGGGTGGCCGTGAGCTGGCGCTGGCGCTGCGCGAGGGCGTGGAAACCGCCTATAAGGCGGTCATGAAGCCGGCAGAAGGCACGATTTTGACCGTGTCGCGCGTTTCGGCACAGCAGGCGGTCGAAGCCTGTCAGGCCGACCCTGCGCTGTCCGCTGAGCAGGTGCTGGAAACCGTGCTGACCTGCGGACAGAAGGCGCTGGAGGAAACCGTGCATCAGAACCCCGTTCTGGAAAAGGCGGGTGTCGTGGATGCGGGCGGCTTCGGCTACCTGACCATTCTCGAAGGCATGCTGGACGCGCTGCGCGGTATCCACAAGGAGCGAACCGTGGCTGAGCCGACCAAGGCAGCCGCGGACTTCGGCGCGATTGCAGATGAGGATATCACCTTCACCTACTGCACCGAGTTCATTGCCGAGCGCAAGGACAAAGCCCGCAACGTCGGACGTCTGCGCGCGATTCTGAACGAAATCGGTGACAGTCTGGTAGTGGTCGAGGACGATGATATCGTCAAGGTGCATGTGCACACCGACCAGCCTAACAAGGCGCTCGAGGAGGGCCTCAAGTTCGGCCCGCTGCTCACGGTCAAGATCGAGAACATGCGTGAGCAGCACACCGCCAAGGTGATCGAAGGAACGGCGGACGCACCGGCGGAGCGTGTGATCGTTCCGGCGGAGAAGAAATACGGCTTTGTTGCAGTCACCGCGGGCGACGGCTTGAAAAGCGTATTTACCGATCTGGGCGTGGATGTGGTCGTGCAGGGCGGCCAGACCATGAACCCCTCGACTGACGATCTGGTGCGCGCAGTGGATGCGGTTCCGGCAGAGATCGTGTTTGTGCTGCCGAACAACAAGAATATCATTCTGGCGGCGGAACAGGCCGTGCATCTGTCGGAGGAGAAAAAGATCGTCGTTGTGCCGACCAAGACCATCCCGCAGGGCATTTCTGCGATGCTGGCTGTCGATCCGGACGAGGAGGACGAAAAGCTGCTGGTGCAGGCGATGCGCGACGCAGCGGCGCATGTGCGCAGCGGTCAGGTGACCTACGCCGCGCGCGACAGCGAGTTTGACGGCAAGAAGATCAAGCAGGGCGAGTATCTGTCGCTCAGCGAGGGCAAGCTGTGCGCGAGCGGGCGCGAGGCTTCGGTCATCAAAAAGCTGGTGCGCGAGATGGTAAGCGACGACAGCGCGTTTGCGACCGTCATTTATGGCGAAGGCGTCAGCGCCGAGCAGGCCGCCGAGGTGGAAGCGCTGCTGCGCAAAGAGAACAAGGAACTCGAAATCTCGGTGATCGACGGCGGACAGCCGGTGTACTATTATATTATTTCCGTGGAATAAACAAAAAGAAAAAGCGCCTCCCTGCGGGGGAGGCGCTTTGTTTTGGAGTGGAATCATGTCAGTATTCGATATTTTCAAAAAGCTGGACGAGCAGAAGGCCGCTGCGGCTGCGCAGCCGATTGAGTGGCTAATCGTCGGGCTGGGCAATCCGGGCAGCAAGTACGACAATACCCGTCACAATGCGGGTTTTCGCGCGTTGGAAAGCTACTGTGCGCGCAGTGGCTGCAAGATTGACAAAATGAAGTTCAAGGCCCTCGTTGGAGAGACGACGCTCGGCGGCGCGCGCGTGCTGCTGATGAAGCCGCAGACCTTTATGAACCTGTCGGGGGAGACGGTGCGTGACGCGGCGGCGTTTTACAAGATCGCGCCCGCACACATCATCGTGCTGTCGGACGACGTTTCGCTCGACGTGGGCACGCTGCGTGTGCGTCCCAAGGGCTCGGCAGGCGGGCAGAACGGCCTGAAAAACATCATTTACCACCTCGGCAGCGAGGAGTTTCCGCGCGTCAAGATCGGCGTAGGCAAGAAGCCGCACCCGGACTACGATCTGGCGGCGTGGGTGCTGAGCAAGTTCACCGCCGACGAGCAGAAGGGCATCGACAAGGCTTGTGCGGATGCGGTGGACGCGGCCGCTTGCATCATTGCCGAGGGTTGTCCGGCGGCGGCGCAGAAATTCAACGGCAAGCGTCTGTGAACGGGAAAAAAGCAGCCTGTCGGGCTGCTTTTTCTTTTGTTGTGTTCTCGATTCGCGTAGCCAAAAAGACCGGCTGCGTCAAAACCTTTGCATAGGCAAAATTGTGATTTGTATGAGGTGCACAAAAAGTGGACGAATTTTCTGGCAGTTTGCGCGGGGGATAGTGACTTGAAAAAGCGCGTCCCGTTTGTTACAATGTTAACAACAAGTGAACATCGCCTTCGTTGTGATTGGATTGTTACCGTGTTGGCGGGCAAAACCAAATTTCTCGCGGCCGGCCCGAAAAAGGAATACCCGGCGGCGGAGGAGTTTGGTTCTTTTTATTTTCCGGTCAGCATGCCGGGTTTTTCCTGCTTTAGCCTGATGATGCGTATTTTCGTATGGTTTGACGGCGGGAAGGGCATACTTTGCCGGGGAAATAAGACGACGGCAGCGGTTTGCTGGCTCAACAAAAAGTGTAATGAGTCATTCTTAAAATGAACGCGATAGAAAGGAAAATGCAATTATGAAAACCGTAGAGTACACCATCAAGGACGAACTCGGTATCCACGCGCGTCCGGCAGGCATGCTGGTCAAGGAGGCGGCACAGTTTAAGTCCTCCATCAAGATCGCAGGCCCGAAGAAGGAAGTTGACGCAAAGCGCATCATGGGCGTGATGAGCATGGGCGTGAAGCAGGGCGATACGGTCAAGCTGACCATCGAGGGCGAGGACGAGGAAGCGGCAGCAGCTGCACTCGAGAAGTTCCTGCAGGAAAACCTGTAAGAAAAACGGTGCCATTATCCGATGCCGGCGCTGCCGTATGCGCCGCAGCTGTGCTGGATGCGCTCGGCGGCCGGGATAACGTGCTTTCCATCGGAAACTGCATGACACGTTTGCGTGTGCGCTTGCGCGACCCCGCAGCGGTGGACGAGGCGGGTCTGCGTGCGGCGGGCGCCGCGGGTGTGCTGCGCCGGGCGGACGGAGAAGTGCATATTGTCATCGGGCCGTCCGTGCGACCGCTGGCACGCGAGATGGAAACGCTGGTTAAATAAAACAGCCTGCCTTCCTGCCACGGCGGGAGGTGCGGGTATTCCTCAAGCAGCTGAGGCGGGCGAACGCCCGCCTTTGTTTTTTGACGGCTAATGTTAGGACAAAAGGGAGAGGTAATGAATATGAAAATCATTCGCGCAAAGGATTATAACGATATGAGCCGCAAGGCAGCCAACATCATTTCGGCACAGGTCATCCTCAAGCCGGATTCCGTGCTGGGCCTTGCTACCGGTTCGTCCCCGATCGGCATTTATGAGCAGCTGATCAAGTGGTACAACAAGGGCGATGTGGACTTCGGCGGCTGCACGACGTTCAATCTGGACGAGTATCGCGGCCTGACTGCCGACCATGACCAGAGCTACCACTACTTCATGCATAAGAACTTCTTTGACGCCATCAATGTGCCGGCGGAGCGCATCAACCTGCCGGACGGCGCGCAGATGGACGCGGAGCGCGAGTGCGCTCGCTACGACGAGGCGATCAAGGCAGCCGGCGGCATCGACCTGCAGCTGCTCGGCATGGGCCTGAACGGTCACATTGGCTTCAACGAGCCGGACGACTATTTCTCCAAGGGCACGCATTGCGTCGATCTGACCGAGTCCACCATCGAGGCGAACAAGCGCTTCTTTGCGTCTGCGGACGACGTGCCGCGTCAGGCGTATACCATGGGCGTGCAGACCATCATGCTCGCGCGCCGCATTGTAATCGTCGTTTCGGGTGAGAACAAGGCGGATATCGTGCGTCAGGCGTTCTTCGGCCCGGTCACCCCGCGTGTACCGGCTTCCATTCTGCAGCTGCACACCGATGTGTCCGTTGTAGCGGACGAAGCCGCGCTTTCCAAGAGTCTGGACCTGCTGTAAGCTGCGTGCGGACGTATGGAGTTTAAAAATCTCAGGATCTATCAACCGGACGGTACATTCCGCTCGGGCGGGCTGGCGCTTTCGGGCGACCGGATTGCCAGCACGCCCGTGTCGGCGGACGCCTGCGATATGGATGGGCTGTATGCCATTCCCGGCCTGATCGACATCCACTTTCACGGCTGCGCGGGCTACGACTTCTGCGACGCAACCGAGCAGGCAATTTCAGCCATCGCGCGGTATCAGGCCGAGCACGGCATCTGTGCCATTTGCCCCGCGACCATGACCTACCCGGAGGAAAAACTCTCCGCCGTGATGCAGGCAGCCGCGGCTTACCGCACGGAACGGTGCGGCGCGGCGCTGGTGGGCGTTAATCTGGAGGGGCCGTTTCTGTCCCCTGCGCGGCGGGGTGCGCAAAACGGCTTATGGCTGCAAAATCCGGATGCCGGACTGTTCCGCCGCTTGCAGGAGCAGGCGCAGGGCCTGATTCGCCTGTGCGAGATCGCGCCCGAGCTGCCCGGCGGTCTGGATGTGATCGGGGAGCTGGCGGGCGAGGTGCGCCTGTCGCTGGCGCACACCGAGGCGGATTACGATACCGCGTGTGAGGCGTTCCGGCGCGGCGCGCGCGAGGTTACGCATCTATTCAACGCTATGCCGCCGCTGACTCACCATGAACCGGGTGTGATCGGCGCAGCGCTGGACAATGACGAAGTCGGTGTAGAGCTGATTTCGGACGGCTGCCATGTGCATCCGTCGGCCGTGCGCGTGGCGTTCCGCCTGTTTGAAAACCGGATGATCCTGATTTCGGACAGCATGTCCGCAACCGGACTGGACGACGGGGACTATACCCTCGGCGGGCAGGAGGTATCTGTGCGGGGCGGTCGCGCGACCCTGCACGGCGGCACAACGCTGGCCGGGTCAGTCGTTGACCTATTTGAGTGCATGAAGCGTGCGGTGCAAATGGGTATTCCGCTCGGACAGGCGGTGCGTTCGGCATCGACCAATCCGGCGCGCGCCATCGGCATTCAGCACGACTACGGCACGCTCGAGCCGGGCAAGCTGGCCAACATCATTCTGCTGGATGAGGATTTGAATATCAATACCATCATCCTGCGTGGGCAGATTATGTGAAAAAGAAAGGGCTTCGGGATATCCCGAAGCCCTGAGTCTGTCGAAAAAGTCCAGCTTAGGCTGGGCTTTTTCGTTTATAAGTGGTAAAATAGCAGAAGGTGGTGAGAGCAATGCTGGAACGCGGGAAAATGGATCGGGATGTAGTAGAGATCGTTGGGA
>DXDZ01000078.1 GCA_019115185.1 Candidatus Agathobaculum merdipullorum | reverse complement strand
TGACGAAGCACCCCGGCTTCAAGGGCTACATCCACGACGTCGGCGGCCCGACCGCGAACTTCCGCTTCCCCGCCTGCAAGCAGCAGGAGGAACACGGCCTGTGCAAAAACAAGCGCTGCCTGTTCCCCTCTGCGTGCAAAAATCTCGAAGCCGATCACACGGATTACCTCAACCTGCTGCGCGAGCTGCGCCAGATCGAGGGCATCAAGAAGGTTTTCGTGCGCTCCGGTCTGCGCTATGACTACATGATGGCCGACCACAACGACGCCTTCTTCCGCGAGCTGGTCGAGCATCATATTTCGGGTCAGCTCAAAGTAGCGCCTGAGCATATGAGCGATAACGCTCTGTATTATATGGGCAAACCATCATTTTCTGTATATGAACAGTTCCGTGAGCGGTACGCCCGCATCAACCAGAAACTGGGCCGCAAGCAGTACCTTGTCCCCTATCTGATGAGTTCTCACCCCGGCGCGACGCTTGATGATGCAATCCTGCTGGCCGAGTATCTCAACCGTGTCGGCTATATGCCCGAACAGGTGCAGGACTTCTACCCCACCCCAGGCACGCTTTCGACCGCGATGTACTACACCGAGATCGACCCGCGCACGATGAAACCGGTCTATGTTGCCAAAACCGCGGAGGAAAAAGCCATGCAACGTGCGTTGCTGCAATGGCGGCGGCCGGACAAGCGCCCGATCGTACTCGCCGCACTCAAAAAAGCCGGCCGTGAGGACCTGATTGGCTTTGGCAAAGAATGTCTGATCCGTCCTGCGCGCGGCGAAAAGCCGCCGGTATCGTCCAGCCGCGCGGCCAAATCCGCGAAAAACGCGCGGCCCACAGCGCACCGCCCCGCTGCGCCGAAGAAAAAGGGCTGGGCCAAGGCCAAGCGCAAGAAGTGAGACGATGCAAATTTGCACAACCACGCTCCATACTTTTCGCGCGCACTGCGCTGAATCGCCAAACTTTTGGAAAGCCGTTGACAAGACGGCTTTCTGTTGATAAAATTATGTAGTAAGCTACTTAAAAAGAGAGGGAGGATGCCATTTTGAGCAGTCCGGTTTTCCCCGGCGACCTTTTCAAAATGATCAATATTCAGTTTATGGCGCATGCCGATGCAGCGTTGCGCCCGCTCGGACTGACCTGCGCGCAGAGCGATCTGCTGGAATATCTGGCCGAGCGTGGCGATGAGGAAACCACGGTGCAGGACATCGGCCAGCATTTCCAACTCAAGCATCCAACCGTGATCGGTTTTATCCAGCGACTGGAGAACAAGGGCTTTGTCACCAGCTCGGTTTCGCCGCGTGACCGCCGCTGTCGCGTCATCCGGCTGACCGAAAAATTCGATGAAGTGCAGCGCGTCATGCGTGAAACGCGCGATACGATCGACGAGCGCGTCACCCGCGGTTTCACCGACGAGGAAATCGCGCAGCTGGAAAATTATCTGTCCCGCGTCTACCACAATATCAGCGAAAGCTGATATTTTTTCACGCGCTTATGTAGCTAACTACATTTATATAATTACAAGAGGTAATATAATGAGAAATAATAACGATTCTGTATTCCGTGATGCCCCCATCCCCAAGGCGGTTGCGCAGATGGCCGTACCGACTATGCTGAGCATGCTGGTCGTCGTGCTGTACAACATGGTCGATACCTTTTTTGTCGGCCAGACGGGCGACGCCAATCAGGTGGCGGCGGTTTCGGTGGCAACGCCGGTGTTCCTGATTCTGATGGCTTTCGGCAACATGTTCGGCATCGGCGGCTCCTCCCTGATTTCGCGCCTGCTGGGCGCGGGCGAAAGCGATCGCGCCAAGAAAGTCAGCGCATTCTGCTGCTACGGCTCGCTGATTTGGGGCGTTATCATGATTTTCGTGTTTCTCGCGGCGATGCCATTCATCCTCTCGGTCATCGGCACGAGCGAATACACCATCGATTACGCTCACGATTACCTGTTCTGGATTTCACTCGGCGCGCCGTTCATTATTTTCGCCAACGGTTTCTGCAACCTGATCCGTGGCGAAGGCGCGGCGACCGCGTCCATGATCGGCAACATGGTCGGCACGGTGGTCAACATCATCCTTGACCCGATTATGATCCTTGCGCTGGGCTGGGGTGTCAAGGGCGCGGCCATTGCCACGGTCATCGGCAATATCTGTGCCTGCTTCTTTTACCTGTTCTACTTCCTGCGCGGCAAAACCGTACTGTCCATCCATCCGCGCGACTTCGCCGTGCGCGGCATCATCGGCGGCGTAATCGCAATCGGCCTGCCCGCCTCTCTCAACAACATTCTGATGAGCCTGTCCAACATCCTGCTCAACAAATACCTTGCGGGCTACGGCGACAACGCGGTTGCAGGCATGGGCGTAGCCATGAAGGCCAACATGCTGGTAGTGTTTGTCCAGCTCGGCCTTGCCATGGGCGTGCAGCCGCTGATCGGCTTTGCCTACGGCGCAAACAATATTCACCGCGTGCGCGGAGTGGTCAACTTTTCGGCCATCTGCACCACCATTATGGGCGTGATCCTGACGGTGATCTACTGGTTCACCGCCGATTCGATCATCTCGATCTTCATTGACGATGCCGCCGTCATTGAAGCGGGCGTGCCCATGCTGCGCGCGCTCATGTTCTCCGCCCCGGTGCTGGGCATTATGTTCGTGCTGCAAAACGCCTTGCAGGCCATGGGCCGCGCGGCGGCGGCGCTGGTTCTGGCCGTCAGCCGTCAGGGCTTCATCTTCGTCCCCTGCGTCATCATTGCGGGCGCTTATCTCGGCATGACCGGCATCATCTTCTCCCAGCCGGTGGCCGACCTGTTCTCGGTGGTCATGAGTATCGTCATGTTCATCGTCATCGCCCGCCGCTTGTCCCATACATCCGAAGCCAAAGCCTGACTTCCTTTTCTACTTTGCGCGCACACATCTGCTTTTAAGTGGGTGTGTGCGTTTTTTTGCCGTTTTACCTAAAGCGAGAGGATTTGGCAACGCTTCTTTTTTGATTGCACGCGCCGCGGTTTGGTGTTAGAATAGAAGCTGATATATTGTGTAAATCTCACACCTGAATGAGGGATATAGTTTATGTGGATCGCAAACAACTGGAAAGAATACGTTGTCATCGACTGCGGCGGCGGCGAAAAGGTGGAGCGCTGGGGCGATCAGGTGCTGGTGCGGCCTGACCCGCAGGCCATCTGGCCGCGGGCGGAGGGCTGCCGCGCATGGGACAAGCCGAACGCCATCTATCACCGCTCCAAGGCGGGCGGCGGACAATGGGAGATTCGCAAGCTGCCCGAGCAGTGGGCGATCCATTACGGCGATCTGACCTTTCAGCTCAAGCCCATGAGTTTCAAACACACCGGTTTGTTCCCCGAGCAGGCCGCCAACTGGGATTTTATCGACCGAATGGTGCGGGGCGCGGGCCGTCCGGTGAACGTTTTGAACCTGTTCGCCTACACGGGCGGCGCAACGCTCGCCGCGGCGAACGCGGGCGCGTCTGTCTGCCATGTGGACGCATCCAAGGGCATGGTGCAGTGGGCGCGTGAAAACGCCGCGTCCAGCGGCCTTGCCGACCGGCCCATTCGCTGGATTGTGGACGACTGCAAAAAGTTCGTCCAGCGTGAAATCCGCCGCGGCCGCAAGTACGATGCAATCATCATGGACCCGCCGAGTTATGGACGCGGCCCTTCGGGCGAGACATGGAAGATCGAAGAGGACGTAGCCGACTTTGTCGAGCTGACCATGGGCGTTTTGTCGGACAAGCCGCTGTTCGTGCTGATTTCCAGCTATTCGACCGGGCTTGCCCCGTCGGTGATGGCCTATCTGCTCGGTATTACAGCCGCAAAGCGCGCTGCGGGCAAAATTGAAGCGCAGGAGCTTGGCCTGCCGGTCGAGGCAACCGGGCTTGTGCTGCCGTGCGGCTCAAGCGCACGGTTTATCGCAGAAACCTAAGACGGACAACCACCAACCGGGATAGAGACAAAAGGAGTTGACTGTAATGCATCAAATACATTGGTTTACGACATATCTCCCCATTCTGATTTACTCCCTGATCCCCATGGCTATCGGCCTGCTTCTGCTGTATTTTGTCATCAAAAAGGCGGTTAAGGACGCGATCAACGAGTCCAACCGACCGAAATTCTGATTTTTTAAGGACGAAAAACCATGTCTGAAATCATCAAAACCGAAAACCTGCAATACGCCTACCCCGTCGAGGAGGGACAACTTGCCGTGCCCGTACTCAAGGGCGTGGACCTTTCCATTCAGCGCGGCGAGTTCGTCGCGGTGCTGGGGCACAACGGCTCGGGCAAAAGCACGCTCGCAGGCTGCTTTAACGCCATCCGCCTGCCGACCGGCGGCGTATGCTACGTCGATATGATGGACACGCGGGACGAAAATAACACCTACGAGGTACGCAAGACCGTCTCGATGGTGTTCCAGAACCCGGATAACCAGCTGGTGGCGACCGTGGTCGAAGAGGACGTAGCGTTCGCTCTCGAAAACATGGGCATCCCGCCCGCCGAAATCCGCAAGCGCGTGGACGAAGCGCTCAAGGCCGTCGGTATGTACGAATACCGCGCGCAGGCGCCGCACCGTCTGTCCGGTGGACAGAAGCAGCGCGTGGCGATCGCCGGCGTGATTGCGATGATGCCGCGCTGCGTGGTGCTCGACGAGCCGACCGCCATGCTCGACCCACAGGGACGGCGCGAGGTCATGGCGGTTGTGCGCGAACTGAACCGCAAATTCGGCATCACGGTCATTCTCATCACCCACCATATGGACGAGGCCGTGCAAGCCGGGCGCGTGGTGGTCATGCATCAGGGCAATGTGCTGATGGACGGCACGCCGCGCGAGATTTTTACGCAGGTGGACACGCTGCGCGCCGCGTCTTTGACCGTGCCGCAGACGATCGAAGTGCTGTACGACCTCGACCGGCAGGACGGCGAAACCCTGCCCATTGACGCGCTTTCGGTGGATGAATGCGCGGACATTCTCGAAACCTATTTACAGTGAAGCCGCGCGCCCACTGATTTTTGACACACAGGAGGACGAATCCTTTGTCAACCATTCTGGAAACACGGGGCCTGACCCATATCTATGGCGCAGGCACCCCTTTCGAGCGCAAAGCGCTCGATCATGTCGATCTGAAAATCGAAAAAGGCGAAATTCTGGGCGTGATCGGTCACACCGGCTCGGGAAAAAGCACGCTCATCCAGCATTTTAATGGCCTTTTGAAGCCTGACGAGGGCGAAGTGCTGCTGGGCGGTCAATCCATCTGGAACGAAAAAGGCAAATGCGCCAGAGAAACGCGCTTTCGCGTCGGTCTGGTGTTCCAGTACCCGGAATATCAGCTGTTTGAGGAAACCATCGCCAAAGACATCGCCTTCGGCCCCACCAACATGGGACTGCCGCAGAAAGAGATCGACGAGCGCGTTTTGGAATCCATGCGCGCGGTCGGGCTGGATGAAAACATGGCGAACCAGTCGCCGTTTGCACTGTCGGGCGGCCAGAAACGCCGCGTCGCCATCGCGGGTATTCTCGCTATGCGGCCCGAAGTGCTCGTACTCGACGAGCCGACCGCCGGCCTTGACCCGCAGGGCCGCGATGAAATTCTGGGTCTTATCAAGGAATATCACAAGCAGTCTGGCGCAACGGTTCTGATTGTCTCCCACTCGATGGAGGATATCGCGGGACTTGCCGACCGCCTGCTCGTGATGAATCACGCAAAAGTCCTGTTCTGCGACACGCCGCGCGCGGTATTCTCGCACGCAAACGAAATCATTGCGGCGGGACTGGATATCCCCATGATCACCAAGGTCATGCTGGAGCTGAAAAAACGCGGGCATGATGTGGACACCTCGGTCTATACGGTGCAGCAGGCGCTGGACGCGCTTCACGCCTGCAAGAAGAAAGGGGGCGCGCGCTGATGCTCAAGGATATCACCATCGGCCAGTTTTTCCCGGGCGACAGCGCCGTACACCGGCTTGACCCCCGCGTCAAGATCGTGCTGACGGTCGCGTTCATCGTGCTGCTCTTTCTCGCGGAAGGCCCGATCTCCTATGCGCTGATCGTTGCCTTTCTGGCCATTATCATCGGCGTCTCGCGCATTTCCCCCAAACTGGTCGTGCGCGGGCTCAAACCGATCTTATTCATCGTCGTATTCACGGCGGTGCTCAACCTGTTTTACACCCCCGGCGAGTATATCTGGCAATGGGGCTTTCTGCACATCAGCCGCGAGGGCATCCGAACGGCGATCTTCATGGTTGTCCGTCTGATGCTGCTCATCATCGCAACCTCGATGCTGACCTATACGACCAGCCCGATCCAGTTGACCGACGGGCTGGAGCGGTTGCTCTCGCCGCTCAAAAAGCTGCATGCCCCCGTGCATGAGCTTTCTATGATGATGTCGATCGCGCTGCGCTTCATCCCGACGCTGATCGAGGAGACCGAAAAGATCATCTCGGCCCAGAAGGCGCGCGGCGCGGATTTTGAATCCGGCAGTCTGGTGCAGCGTGCGAAAGCCATGATTCCCATTCTGGTGCCGCTGTTTATTTCTGCATTTCGCCGCGCGGACGAGCTGGCAACCGCGATGGAGTGCCGTCTGTACCGCGGCGACGTAGGCCGCACGCGCATGCGGCAGCTCAAAATCGCCCGCGTGGATATCTGCGCGATGCTGATCTGCGCGGCGCTGTTCGCCGCAATCCTGTTGCTCCGGCGGTACGGTCTATGAACATTGCAGTGATTTTGTCCTACGACGGGACGGCCTACAACGGCTGGCAGATACAGAAAAACGGCCCGTCCATTCAGGAAAGCATGGAAACTGCGGTTTTCCGGCTGCTCGGTCAGAAAGTACACGTTTCGGGCGTCGGCCGCACCGACTCGGGCGTGCATGCGCGCCGGTATGTCGCAAACTTCAAGGCGGACTGCACCATCCCGATGGATCGCCTGCCCTATGCACTCAACAGCTTTTTGCCGGAGGATATCGCGGTTTCGGGTGCGGTGCAGGTGCCGGACTGCTTTGACGCGCGGTTTGACTGCACCAAAAAGGAATACGCCTATTATATTTTCCCGTCCACCCTGCGCAACCCGTTCCACGCGCGCTACGCTTACCGCTACAACTATCCGCTCGATATTGAACGTATGCAGCAAGGCGCGCAGCGCTTTGTCGGCAAACAGGACTTTGCCGCCGTGCGCAGTCAGGGCACGCCGGTCAAAAGCACGGTGCGCACCATTTTCTGGTGCGAAGTCGAGCCGGTGGACGACTTAATCCGCATCCGCGTGTGCGGGGATGGCTTCCTCTATAATATGGTGCGTGCCATCGCGGGCACACTCACCTATGTCGGCGGCGGCAAGCTGACACCGGACGACGTGACCGCTATCCTGCGCGCGGGCGACCGCGAGCAGGCCGGTCCCACCCTGCCCGCCTGCGGTCTGTTCATGAACCGGCTGTGGTACGATCACACCCCCGAGCTTGCCCCCTTCCGGCTGGATGCGTGAGCGGCTTTTCGGATAATTTATTTTTTATTCACATTTTATGCCCCCAAACGCGATACAATGAGGAGACGGAACAACATGAGCGAACAACAGCCCACCAAGTCCAAACAGAATATCATCCGTTTCCCGTCCTCACGTAAGGAGCGCCGCCGTTTGCTGCGAGAAAGCAAGGACCGGCGCGTGCGCCTGACCGCGCTGCTGCGCGCGGTGTGCGGCTGGCTGCTGGTGGTCTGCACTTTTTTGTTCCTGCTGTCTAACTACCGGCTGTTCACGCCCACTTCCATCCGCAGCCTTGTGGAATATGCGGTGGCGGGCTTCAAGCAGCATGAGGGCGACATCACCACCATCCAATACGAAAACGGCACGTTTTCGGATGCGGCGCTGTTTGAAGCAGGCATTGCCTACGCGGATAACGATGCCCTGTTTCTCGCGCGTCCCGGCAGCGTGACCACGATGAAATACACGCTGGGCTATTCCTCCCCCGTGGTGGAAGCCAGCGACAACTATGTGCTGGTCTATGACCGCGGCAGCATGCAGGCCGCGCTGACCAACTCTGCCACAGCCGTGGCCGAGCTCACCCTTGACTCCGCGATCATCACCGGCAGCATCGGTCAGGACGGGCGTTTTGTGCTGGTGACCGACGAGCAAGGCTACCGCACAGCGGTTGCAGTTTATGACACCTCCGGCAAGGAGGTATTCAAATACCAGTCCTCGGAATACTATATCGTATCCGCCGATCTGTCCCCGGATGGCAAAACGCTTGCCGCGCTTGCCTTCCTGCAGGATGGCGTGGCGCTCAACTCCTATGTGCTGTTCTACGATGTGTCCAGCGGCACGCTGGATGCGAAGGTGATGCTGGAGGATACGCTCGGCATGGCGCTTTGCTATCCGGAAAGCAGTACGGCCGCCGTCCTATGCGACGACGGACTGTATCTGATCGACCGCAGCGGCGAGAGCGATCATACGCTCACCATCGCCTCGAGCGACCTGATCTCACTGACCGCGCACGACAACATGCTGGCGATTGCCACCCGCTCCTATTCGGGCGGCGCGCGCAGCGACCTGTATACGGTGCGCGGCAGCACACTGTCCGGCCCGTATGCACTGGCGGAGGAACCGTCCGCGCTGGCGATTTCCGCCGCAGGCACGGCGGTGTTGAGTTCTTCGGGCGTAACCGTTTACGATACGTCCTTCCAGCCAAAGTGGCACAACACCGAAGCGGTCGGTGCGCGGCGCGTGCTGCTCACCGATGACGGCACCGTATGCGCCCTTTACACCAAAAACGCGCGTCTGTTTACCGCGCATTCCGAACATTCCGAGGAAGTTACCAATGCCAACTGACGTTTTATCCGTACTCACCGGTCTATGCAACCTGCCCGATTTGATTATTCTGGCGATTTTGCTGGTCAATGTCATTCTGGGCTTTCGGCGCGGCTTTTTCGGCTCGTTATACGGCTTGGTCGGCCGCGTGATTGCAGTAGCCGCCGCTTTCTTCGCCGCCCGCTGGGCGGCACCCTCTGTCGCAGAGTGGGTGGTCACACCGATCGTCGGTGATATCTTTGCAAAACAGGCAGGCGTGAGCGGCGCCGCCGGCGCGCTGGACGCGCTGCGCCAAACCGCGACCGAAGCCGCCGTCTCGATGGCGGAAAGCGTAGCGTTTGTGCTGCTGCTCATCCTGTTTTGCATCCTGTTCGGCTGGCTGATCGGCTTCGCCGCCAAAAGCCTGCACACGGTCGCGCATCTCACCCCGCTGGGCGTTCTGGATTCGCTCGCGGGCGGTGTGATCGGGCTGGCAGCCGGTGTCCTGCTGGTCGCGCTGATTTTGATAGGCGTCTGGTGGGTCTATCCCATCGCCTATTCCCCGCTCGGCTGGCTGTCCCCAGAACGGGTTTCCCACAGTCTGCTACTGGCAACGCTGATCGACGTACTGCCGGTGGCCATCTGATTTTTGTTTTCCCACTTCCCCAAAGGAGTTTTTCTTATGAATATGCCAATGTGCTCGCGGTGCAAAAAAAACATCGCGGTGGTGTTTATCACCAAAATCGAAGGCCCGGATAAGACCACGCAGGAGGGGCTGTGCCTCAAGTGCGCGCGCGAGCTGGGCGTCAAGCCGCTCGACAACATCATGGAACAAATGGGCATCACGGAGGACGACCTCGAAGCATTGTCGGGCGAGATCGGCTCGCTGTCCGACCTGAACGATCTGGTCACTGCCGGTGCGGACGGCTCGGACGACGACGCGCCGCATGAGACCGACCCGATCTCCAATCCGCCCGCGGCTCCCTCGTCTATGCCGCCGCAGCGGCCGCTGCGCGGCGGAGAGGGTGCGCGTACGCGCACACAGGCGCCTCCGCGCGACGACAAAAAGCGCAAATACCTGAACAACTACTGCGAAAACCTGACGCGCAAGGCCGCCGAGGGCCGCATCGACCACATCGTCGGCCGCGACCGCGAAACCGACCGCGTCATCCAGATCCTGAACCGCCGCCAGAAGAACAATCCCTGCCTTATCGGTGAGCCAGGCGTTGGCAAGACAGCCGTAGCCGAAGGCTTGGCCGTCCGTATCAACGAGGGACGCATCCCTTTCAAGATGCGAAACAAAGAGGTGCATTTGCTTGATCTGACCGCGCTTGTGGCGGGCACGCAGTTCCGCGGCCAATTTGAAAGCCGCATGAAGGGCTTGATTGACGAGGTCAAGCGTCTGGGCAACATCATTCTTGTCATCGACGAGGTGCACAACATCGTCGGCGCAGGCGATTCGGAAGGCTCAATGAACGCCGCGAACATCCTCAAACCCGCGCTCGCCCGCGGCGACATTCAGGTCATTGGCGCGACAACGCTCAAGGAATACCGCAAGCACATCGAAAAGGACGCTGCGCTCGAGCGCCGCTTCCAGCCGGTATATATCGGCGAGCCCTCGGTCGCGGAGACGACAGAAATCCTCAAGGGCATTCGCTCGTACTATGAAACCTTCCACGGCGTGCAGGTGCCGGACGATATCTGCCGCCGCGCGGCTGAAATGAGCGAGCGCTATATCACCGACCGTTTCCTGCCCGACAAGGCCATCGACCTGATCGACGAAGCCTGCTCGCGGCTCAATCTGGATTCGCCGCAGCTGTCCGAAATCCCGGCGCTGCAAACCGAGATAGAGGGGCTTCAGACCCAGCTCGACCTGCTGACCCAGTCGAGCGCGCGCGACGAGCAGGAGGACACCTACGCCCGCATCGCGTCCTGCCGCCAGCG
>DXDZ01000077.1 GCA_019115185.1 Candidatus Agathobaculum merdipullorum | reverse complement strand
ACAGACTACGGTCATCGAGCCTGCCCCCTCGCGCGACCATACCTAGCGTATGTTCCGCGCGCTGGGCGTGGAGATCGAAACCGAGGGCAACACGATTACACTCGAACCACCCGAGGACCTGCACGCGGTCAATATCGCCGTGCCGGGCGATACTTCGTCCGCAGCGTTCTTCCTGGTCGCGGGTGCGATCGTACCGGGCAGCGAACTGACGATCAAAAACGTCGGCGTTAACCCGACGCGCACGGGCATTCTGGATGTGCTGCGCGAGATGGGCGCGGACATCACCGAGTCCAACTTCCGGGACGACGCCGAGCCGGTCTGTGATCTGACCGTGCGGTACAGCAAGCTGCATGGCGTTGAGATCGGCGGCTCGATCATCCCGCGTCTGATCGACGAACTGCCGGTGCTGGCGGTCGCAGCCGCATTTGCGGACGGCGAAACCGTTATCCGTGACGCACAAGAGCTCAAGGTCAAGGAATCCAACCGTATCGCCGCGATGGTCACCGAGCTGACGCGCGCCGGTGTGGATGTGGAGGAAACCGACGACGGCATGATCATCCGCGGCGGCAAAACGCCGTGCGGCGCTACGTTCGAAACCTACAAGGATCACCGCATTGCAATGAGCCTTGCGATTCTGGGGCTTGCAGCGCAGAGCGCCAGCCGCATCCACGACCCCGAGGTTGTTTCCATCTCCTACCCCGACTTTTTCAATACGCTCGAAGCGCTGGGAGGCTGAGTACCATGCTGCTTTCTATGGAGGAATTCCGCGCCTTTGAGCCGAAAAAGCCGACCTATGCCCTGTTCGGCTGGCCGCTCGGCCACACGATGAGCCCTGAGCTGCACGCGCAGCTGTTCGAGGCATCCGGGCAGGACGCGGACTATATCGGCGTTGCTGTACCGCCCGAAAATCTGCCGGAGGCATTCGAGCTGGCAAAGCGCAAGCTGTGCGGCATCAACTGCACCATCCCGCACAAAAAGGCGGTCATCGACCTGCTGGACGAGGTGGACACCGCCGCGCGCGATCTGCACTCGGTCAATACGGTCGCCTTTCGGGACGGGCGCGCGATCGGCTACAACACGGATATTCTTGGCTTTGCCGAATCGCTGACGCGGGACGGTGTCAAGCTGCGCGGTAAAAAGGTACTGCTGCTCGGCTACGGCGGCGCCGCTGCGGTCATGGCGTACCACTGCATCACGCAGGGCGCCTATCTGACCATCACAGGCCGCCACCCTGACAAAGCAGCCGTACTGCAAGAGCAGCTGTGCAGCGCCGTACCCGGTGCGCACGTTTCCGTATTCAGCCGCCGGCACATCCCGCGCGATATTCAGATCGTGCTCAACTCCACACCGGTTGGCATGTTTCCCAAAGAAAACGTCGCTCCCTTGCACTATCTGCCGCACAAGACCGAATATGTGTTCGATGCGATCTATAATCCGCCTGTGACGGCAACAATGAAGTTGGCCAACCCTAAAAAGACCCGCGTGCGTGACGGATTGTTCATGCTGGTCATGCAGGCCGCCCACGCGCAGACCATCTGGTCGGGCGTGCAGTTCACGCCGCAGGCCTGTGAGACCATCCTGCGCCGCACCTACGGCAAAATGGCGGTCAAGCGGCTGCATGAAAAACACGGCAAGCGCAATATCGTCCTGTGCGGCTTTATGGGCAGCGGCAAAACCACGGTCGGCCGCAAACTCGCCCGCCTGACCGGGCTGGACTTTGTCGATGCCGACCAGTATCTGGAGGCGCAGGAGGGCAAACAGATTTCGGAAATCTTTGCAGAGCGGGGCGAAGCCTACTTCCGCGACCGCGAAACCGCCTATATCCGGGAATTGTCCCAGCGCGAGGACATTGTGCTTTCGCTTGGCGGCGGCGCAGTGCTGCGGCCGGAAAACGTGGAGGCCATCAAGCAAACCGGCCTGCTGATCCATCTGGATACCCCATATTTCCGCATTCTGAAAAACCTGTCCTATTCCAACACCCGCCCGCTGCTGGATAAGCCGGACAAGCAGGCCGAAACCCGCCGCCTGTATAATGCGCGCAAGGGCATTTACCACCGCGTATCGGATATTTCGGTGCGCAGTCCGAAAATCTCCGAGGTGCTGGAAAAGCTCGTTAAAAGTATCTGAGAACGCCGCATTAGCGGCACAGCATACGTTTTCACCATTCTGAGAAATCGAGGAGGACCATGAAACATTTCGTAAAACTTCCCATCCGTCTGCTGGCGGCTTCTCTGGCTGTCGTGCAGCTGGTTTCCGCAGCCGCCGGCGCTGCCTTCACCAATTCGTTCTCTTATTCCTATCCGGTCGGCGAGGGTCTGCAATATACCCGCTCGGAAGGCAAGAACTCGGCCGGTCTGCAAAAGGCCAATATCCTGACCTATACGCCCAATACTGGGGTCTCCCCCATTATGGTTTATGCAGATGAGCAGCTCTACGGCAGTCAGGCCACCATTACAAACGCCGTCAATTATCTGGAAAGCCAAGGCAAAAAGGTGATTGGCGGCACCAATGCGGACTTTTTCGTGATGTCCAGCGGCATCCCGATCGGTCTGGTCATTGACGAAGGCGAGCTGATCTCGTCGGATGCATGGCAGTATGCAGTCGGCTTCAAGGCGGACGGCACTGCCGTCATGGGCCGCCCGACGATGAATATGTCGATTGCCGGTGCATCCGGCACGGTGACGGTGTCTTACTTCAACAAGACGCGCACAACGGCGGGCGCTTACCTGCTCGACCGCAACTATGACGATTCCACACACTTCTCGGCCAACGGATCCTATATCGTGCTGGAGCGCGTGGACAATACGCCGGTAACGGTCAACCACTCGGTCAAGCTCAAGGTGGTCAGCAAGGGAACGGGCAACACCCCGATCACCATTGCAGACAACCAGATGGTGCTGACCAAGTCGGACGGCGCAAACGTCCCCTCCTGGGTGGACTTCCCGGTCGGTGAGGAAGTTACCCTCTGGGTCGGCGCGAGCGACAGCAACTGGGCCGAGGTCGAATATGCCGTCGGCGGCAAGCTGCTGATTGACAACAGCACGGTCACCACCTCCGGCATTGACGCTGCCTCCTCGCTGCGTGCGCGCAGCGCGGTCGGCGTGAAGGCGGACGGCACGGTTGTACTCTATGAGATCGACGGCGACCAGTCCTCGCACAGCGTGGGCCTGACCGCAGCCGAGCTTGGTAACGAGCTGCTTGCGCTGGGCTGCGTGCGCGCCATCTGTCTGGATGGTGGTGGCTCTTCGGCCATGGCGCTGCGTCAGCCGGGCGAAAGCACGGCCTCGCTCATCACCAGCCCGTCGGACGGCTCGCAGCGTGCGTGCGCCAACTATATTTTCTTCATCAACAACATTCCGGCTGACGGTGTCACCGCGCACGCGGTGCTCACCCCGAGTTACCGGTATGTAATGCCGGGCGCATCGACCTGGTTCTCGGTCAAGGGCGCAGATGCCTCCTACGGCCCAGCGGATGCACCGACTGATCTGGCCTATACGGTATCGGGTGATATGGGTACGGTGAGCAACCAGACCTTCACTGCCGGCATGACCACCGGCAGCGCCACGATCACCGGCTCGAACGGCGTGGTGGAAGGCGCGATGACCGTTTGTGTCACCGGCGATATCCAGTCCATCACCTTGCAGAGCGGCGAAAAGGATATCAGCTCGATCTCGGTTAAGCCCGGTCAAAGCATTGATGTGGACGGCATCGCCTACCACCTCGGCAAGAAGATGGCTTCTGTGGATACCTCGTTTACCTGGAGTGTATCGAGCGGCATTGGTTCGGTGGATGCGTCCGGTGTGTTCACCGCAGGCGACAGCATGGCCAGCGGCACGCTCACCTGCTCCTATGGCAACACCAGCAAATCCATCCCGGTCAATGTCGGCATGGGCGACCCGCAGGACGCGAAAACCGTTGCTGATTTTGAGAGCACCCAGCCGTGCACGGCAACCGATGGCGTGACCCTGTTCACTGTGACCGATTACACGCAGGTCGCCCGCGGCACTGGCTCGCTCAAGGCCGCCTATGATGGCAGCAAGGTCATGACCGCCACGGTTTCCGTACCGCAGACCGACGTTTCCAACCTGTCCTATCTGACGCTTTGGGCGCGCGGCGAAAACACGCAGAGCACGCTGACTGCCGTCTTTACCGATGCGGAAGGCAATGAGCTGACCGCTCCGCTCTCCGCCGCTACCACGAGCAACTGGAAGCAGCTGACCGCCTCCATTCCGGACGGCGCGCAGACGCTGACCGGCATCCGTATGGAGCGCAGCGGTTCGGGCGCAGCAAACAGCGCGCTTTATCTGGATCAGATCGTCGTTTCCGCTGACCACGCCGTAACCAACACGGATGCGCCGTCCGTCAAGCTGAACAGCACGTCTGTGACGGTCGATGCCAATGCTTCCGCCACGCTGACCGGCACCGCTACCATGGAAAACGGCAAATATCCGGCTCGTGCTTCCAACATTGTGGTGAAGGTAGACGGCAAGGCGGTTTCCGGCGCGGCCAGCATGAGCGGGTCGTCCCTGTCGGTCACTACCGGCACCCTGAGTGCAGGCACGCACTGCGTCACAATTGACGTTTCGGACGATGCAGGCAATCGCACGCGCGTTTCGGCTACGGTTACCGCCGGCAGCGCCAACAACGTCTTTGCCGATACCGCAGGCCACTGGGCGCGCGGCTACGCCTCCCTGCTCAATGCAAACGGCATCATGAAAGGCGAAATCGGCAGCGACGGCAAAACCTACTTCAACCCCGATCGCAACCTGACCCGCAAGGAATTTGCCGTTACAATGGCGCGTCTGCTCGGTCTGGACACCTCTTACACCGGAGCCATGGACTTTGCCGATGACAGCAATATTCCCGACTGGGCACGCGGCGCAGTCTACGCCGTCTCGAAGGCGGGCATCATGCAGGGCTCGAACAGCGGCGGCCAGCTGTACTTCTCCCCGGATGCGGATATGACCCGAGCTGAGGTGATGACCGTCATCGGACGCTGCCTGCCGCGCGGCTACGCTGCCGCAGCGCTGACCTATTCCGATGCGTCCTCCGTTCCCTCTTGGGCGCTCGATCAGGTCAAAATCTGCGTTTCCGCCGGCATCATCGGCGGCTATCAGGACAACACCCTGCAGCCGCTGGGCAAAATCACCCGCGGCGAAATCGCCAAGATTCTGGCGCTGTTCTAATCCATCTTTCCGTTTTACCGCCCTGCGCCTTTCCGGTGCAGGGCGGTTTTGCATGCCGCTTGACAGGCTATTTTTTCCATGCTATACTGGATTTCGCAAAGTGCATCCACCCGAGTTTTTATCGCCGGATAAAAATTTGAGCGTCATTCTTTCCATCGTAGGCCTTTGAAGATGGAAAGGTTGACGCTCTTTTTCATATTAGGAGGATACTCATGAACCAAACCGCAAATCTGCGCACATTCAGCCGCTATGCGTCGCTGAATATGCTCGGCATGATCGGCATTTCCTGCTACATTCTTGCCGATACCTTTTTCGTCTCCCGCGGCACGGGCGCAACCGGTCTTGCCGCGCTCAACATTGCGATTCCCGCATACAACCTGCTCAACGGACTAGGACTGATGACCGGCGTTGGCGGTGCGACACAGTTTTCCATCTGCCGCGCACAAAAAGACAGCCAAGGCGCCGACCGCGCGTTTACCAACGCTGTTTTTCTCGGTCTCGGCATCGGCGCGCTGTTCCTACTGCTCGGCGTATTTGGTGCCGCGCCGCTTTCCTATCTGCTGGGCGCAGATGCGGAAACCTTTCCGCTGACCAGCGTCTATCTGCGCACGCTGCTGAGTTTTTCGCCGTTTTTTGTGATAAACAATGTGTTGCTTGCCTTTGTGCGCAACGACGGCGATCCGGGACGCGCCATGCGCGGCATGGTCATTGGCAGCCTGTCCAATATCGTGTTTGACTACCTGTTCATCTTTCCACTTGGCATGGGCATGTTTGGCGCGGCACTTGCCACCGGCGTCTCCCCCATCATCAGTATCCTGCTGCAAATCGGCCACCTGCGCAAAACCTCGCGCGGCTTCCACCTGCTGCGCATCCGCCCGCAGATCCGCGCGATGCCCGCACTGTGCGCGCCCGGCTTGTCCTCGCTGATCGGGGAAGCCTCCTCGGGTGTGGTGCTGCTGCTGTTTAACCTGACCATGCTGCGCCTCACGGGCAACACCGGCGTTGCCGCCTACAGCATCATTGCCAATCTGGCGCTGGTCGCCATTGCGATCTTTCAGGGTCTGAGCACCGGTATGCAGCCGCTGGTCAGCCACAGCAGCGGTGCAGGCGATCGCGCTGCTCTGCGCCGTTTGTTCCGCTACGGTGTCGTGACGGCTTTGAGCATTGCCACACTGCTGTATGTACTGGTATGCACCTTTGCCGAACCGATTTCGGCCGCATTCAACAGCGCGGGCGACCCGGTGCTGACGGGATACGCGGTGCCCGGCCTGCGTATTTACTTCCTCGGCTTCTGGTGCGCCGGACTGAACATCGTTTCCGCTGCGTTTTTCAGTGCCTCCGGGCATACCGCTACCGGCTTTGCCATTTCACTTGTGCGCGGTGTGGCCGCGATTCCGCCCATTCTATTTGCGCTGGCGGCGCTCTTCGGCGTCACCGGCGTGTGGGCTGCTTTCCCTGCAGTCGAAGCGGTGACCGCCATTCTGACGCTTGTCTGCATCCGACATGCGTTTGCCACCGACAGACGATAAAAAAGCAGGCCCTCGGCAACAGCCGAGAGCCTGCTTTCTCTTTGGTTTTGTTACAGCGCATTTACCAGCGATTTAAACAGCTTGCCGCGCTCCATAAAGTTCTTGAAGCGGTCAAACGACGCGCTTGCCGGGCTCATGATGACGATATCGCCCTCTTCTGCCCGCGCCACCGCTTCACGCACCGCGGTTTCGAGGTTCTCCACCTCGAGGATGAGCGGATGCTCGCCCTCCACGGCCAGCACGCAGTCGCGGATCTTGGGTGCGGTTGCACCGGTAACAAGCAGCAGCTTGACATGCTCGCAGATCGGCTCGCCCAGCACATCATACGGGATATGCTTGTCATAACCGCCGGCAATGAGGATCACCTTCTGCTGGAAGGACTCCAGTCCTGCAATCGTGCGTGTCGGGCTGGACGCGATCGAGTCATTGTAATACTTCACGCCGTCCTTTTCGCGCACAAACTCGATGCGATGTTCAACGCCGCCGAATGTGGTCGCCACTTCGCGGATATCATCATCCGAGGCATAGCCCTGCACGATTGCGGCAGCCATCATCATGTTGTATACGTTATGTGCACCGGGAATACGGATATCCGCTGCCGGCATCAGCTCGCGCCGCACACCGTTATCCGCAATATAGATCACACCATCCTTGAGGAACACACCGTTTGCCAGCTCCTGCTTTTTGCTGGTGCAGAACAGGTTGCCCGAGGCGTGCAGCGTGCGTGTGACCTCGTCATCCAGATTGAGCACCAGACGGTCATCCTCGGTCTGGCTGCGGTAAATCGCAGTCTTGGCCTGCACATACTCGTCGAAATCCTTGTGGTAGTCCAAATGGTTGGGCGTTAAGTTGGTGATCGCCGCCACATGGGGCGAATGCTTCATCCCCATCAGCTGGAAGGAGGAAAGCTCCACCACCGCAAGATCCTCCGGTTTCATTTCGCTGACTCGCGGCAGCAAGGGCGTGCCGATATTGCCGCCCAGATGCACGGTATAGCCCGCGTGCTTTAAGATCTCGCTGACCAGCGTTGTGGTGGTTGTCTTGCCGTCCGAGCCCGTGATACCGATGATCGGGCACGGGCAAACGGCGAAAAACAGTTCCATTTCGCTGGTGATCTCCGAGCCGCGCTCACGCGCTTTCTCCAAAAAGCGCGGATGCACCCCCGGCGTGCGGAAAATCACGTCCTCATCCAGCGCATCCAGATAATGATCTCCGAGCACAAAATCCACGCCCAGCGTAGCCAGCGTGGCATAGCCATCCCCCAGTTCGGTGGGATCTTTTTTGTCATGCACGGTTACCCGCACGCCCGCTGCGCGCAGCATACGAATGAGCGGCATATTGCTCACCCCGGCGCCGATAACCCCGACCCGCTTATCCGACAGGCCGCCAAAATATTGTTCTAAAGCTGTCATAATATGCGTACACCGCCTTTTTCACAGGTTACAGTATACAGGATTTTTGTCTATTTTGCAAGTCCGGTTTGACGGGGACGTTTTTTTGCGGTATACTGAATGTCGTGACTGGTGCAGACGGTCGCGTGCCTGACGGCATGAGGAAAGTCCGGGCTGCACAGGGCAAGGATAACGGATAACGTCCGCCGGGGGCGACCCCAGGAATAGTGCAACAGAGATATACCGCCTCATCCCCTATATTGGGGCCCCTACAAAAACACCCGTTTTTGTGGGGAGAGGAGAGACAGCAAAATGGACGAGCTTTGCCATTTTAGCGAAGCGAGTGATATGGAGCTTGGCTCGACGAGGTAAGGGTGGAAAGGCGAGGTAAGAGCTCACCGCGCCCCGTGGTGACACGGGGGGCCTGTAAACTCTATCCGCAGCAACGCCGACAGGGACCATGGTTTGCCCGACCGTCCCGACCGGCGGCTTGAGACGTGCGGCAACGTGCGTCCCAGATAGATGACCGTCCACGACAGAACCCGGCTTACGCACCAGTCATACCAGTATCAAAAAAGACGCTCATACGAGCGTCTTTTTCTTTTGTGACCTCAATTGAGGAAATCCTTGAGCTTCTTGGAGCGCGACGGATGGCGCAGCTTGCGCAGCGCCTTTGCCTCGATCTGACGGATACGCTCGCGCGTGACGTTGAACTCCTTGCCAACCTCCTCAAGCGTGCGGGTGTGGCCGTCCTCAATGCCGAAGCGCAGGCGCAGCACCTTCTCCTCACGCGGGGTGAGCGTCTTGAGCACTTCGACCAGCTGCTCCTTGAGCAGCATGAAGGATGCCGCTTCCGCCGGTTCGGGTGCGTCGTCGTCCGGGATGAAGTCGCCGAGGTGAGAGTCCTCCTCCTCGCCGATCGGGGTTTCCAGCGACACCGGCTCCTGCGCAATCTTGAGAATATCGCGCACACGATCGACCGGCATATTCATCTCCTTGGCGATCTCCTCCGGGCTGGGATCGTGGCCCAGCTCCTGCAAAAGCTGACGCGAAACACGGATGACCTTATTGATGGTCTCGACCATGTGCACCGGAATACGGATGGTACGCGCCTGATCAGCAATCGCGCGCGTAATCGCCTGACGAATCCACCAAGTCGCATAGGTCGAGAACTTAAAGCCCTTGGTCGAATCGAATTTCTCAACGGCCTTAATCAGACCGAGGTTGCCATCCTGAATCAGGTCGAGGAACAGCATGCCGCGGCCGACATAACGCTTGGCGATCGAAACCACCAGACGGAGATTCGCCTCAGCTAGACGCTTTTTCGCCTTTTCACCGATTTTCACATCGCGGTCCAGCTGCACACGCTCTTCCGCCGGGATGGTGTCACCCTCTGCCTTGATGCGGGCCTCTGCCTCGTTGCCCTTCTGCATCTGCTCGGCCAGCGTTACCTCTTCTTCCGGCGAGAGCAGATCGACCTTGCCGATCTCCTTGAGGTACATGCGCACTGGGTCGTCAATGGCGAAGGTTTCCGCCATGGCGGAGGTGTCAATCAGTTCCTCTTCCGGCACTTCCTCCACATTATCCGGCTCAAATACTTCATCGTCGTCATCGCCCAGCGCCTTTTCCAGCACGCCTTCGGTTTCAACTTCGATGCCCATGGTTTCGAGCGTTTCATACAGCTTGTCAATGTCGTCGCTTTCCAAATCCAGCTGGCCCAGCGCATCCGCAATCTCCTTGAGCGTCAGCCGTCCATTCTTTTTGCCAAGCGCCAGCAGATCCTTGAGTACCTGCTGATGATCCACTGCATGCTCCGGTGCGTTTGCATTGCCCGTTGTCGTCATATCGTTTGTCCTCCCGCGTTTTGTTTTTTTATTCGTCCAAAGGTCAGCAGCGGGTCCTCGCCCGCTTCGGTAATCGTACCATCTCTGACGCGCTGCATTCGTATCGTGTTTATGTATTCCTGCATTTCCTGCCGGTGTTCGCCGGGTGGAATGCCCTGATCGAGAATGGCAGTCAGCAGGCTCATTTCATTCGCTTCCAGCCACCCCTCGAAGGACAGGATATCCACCATCTGCCCCTCCCGGTCGAGCGCGAGCACACGCTCATATATCTTACGCAGCACAGGCGCGGAAAACCACGCCGGCGGCAATTCTTTTTCCAATCCCGCTGCCAATTTCTGATCGTAAAACAGCAGCCGAAGCACATTCTCCTCCGCCTTGGCGGATTTGACATCTGCATAGGCAAGCGTGCGGTCCTTGGGCTGCGCCATGCCGATCGGTGACCGAATCTCACGCCGCTCCGCGGCCTTTTGCCGCTTGCGGCGGATGCCCATTTCGCGCCGCACCTCAACATTCATCGCCTCGGCGGTCACGCCGGCCATTTTTGCCGCGCGCCCGGCGTATACCTCGCGCTCAATGCTGCTGTCGATGCCGGCAAGCATACGCGCCGCGTCCCGCAGGAACAGCACGCGCGCCTCGTCGTCCTCCAGATCGTATTTGGCTGCGATCTGCTCCAGCCGGTAGGCATTGTGATCCTCGCTGCGCTCAATGAGCGCACGGAATGCGTCCGCTCCCTTGGCTTTGATGAACTCATCCGGGTCTTTAGCACCCGGAATTTTGAGCACCTTAACCTGCAAATCACATTTTTTCAAAATATCAATCGCGCGCTGTGCCGCCGCCTGTCCTGCGCCGTCGGCATCGTAGGAAATCACAATGCGGTCGGTGTGGCGGGCTATGATGCGCGCCTGCTCCTCGGTCAGCGAAGTACCAAGCGAGGCTACCGCACAGTCAAATCCAGCCTGATGCAGTGCAATCACGTCCATATAGCCTTCCGCAAGGATGAAATATCCGTTTTTTGTGGTCTTAGACAGGTTGAGTGCGAACAGGTTACGGCTCTTGTGGAAAATCGGCGTTTCAGGCGAGTTGAGGTACTTGGGTTTGGAATCATCCAGCACACGCCCGCCAAAGGCGATCACGTTGCCGCGCACGTCAATAATCGGGAACATCACGCGCCCGCGAAAGCGGTCGTACACATGGCCCTTTTCGCTGCGGCTGAGCAGTCCTGCGTCCATCATTTCGTCGCGGGTATAGCCCTTTGCAGTCATCGCGTCGAGCAGCGCATGGAAGGAATCGGGCGCATAGCCCAACCCAAATCGGTTCATCGTGCGCCGATGCAGGCCACGCCCCAGAAAATACTGCTGCGCCACACGATTTTCCGGTTTCCACAGCGTATCATAATAAAACCGCGCCGCATCTTTGCACAGGGCGTACAGCCGATCGCGGCGGCGGGCCGCCTGCCGGTCGGCCTCGCCCTGCTCGGGCACCTGCATGCCTGCACGCGCCGCCAGATAGCGCACTGCGTCGGGAAACTCCAACCCTTCGGCCTTCATCGTGAAGGTAATCACCCCGCCGCCCGCGCCGCAGCCGAAGCAGTGAAAAATCTGCTTGTCGGGTGAAACCGAAAAGGACGGCGTTTTTTCGTTATGGAAGGGGCACAGGCCAAAATAGTTCGCGCCGCTCTTTTTCAGATGCACATATTGCGAGACAACGTCCACAATATCATTTCGCGCGGATAATTCATCCAGAAATACGCGATCAAACGCCATTCGCCCACCTCCTTTGTAGGATAGCCGGTTTTGTTATCCTTCAATCTTATTCCAGCTTTTCGGAATAAATAATTTTGTATAAACCGAAATCGAATACCGGTCGGTCATACACGCAATATAATCGCACACGACACGCTCGAGCGGTTCGCCGCGCGTCATCAGCACAAAGTAATCCCCCGGCAGCTCGTCCGGATGGGCTACAAAATATTCATACAGGCCGCGCAGCATCGTCTTGGCGCGCATCTCCTCGCGCTGGGCCTCGGCACCGTGGTACACATGGTCAAACATAAACTGGCGCAGTTCCATCATATCGTCGTGCACCTGCTCGTCCATGCCGATTTCCTGATGCGCCGTTCCATATTCGATCATCGCGGTGACCATGGTATCAATGCGCTTGCCGTGACTATCGCCCAGACGGCGGCGCAGATACTGCGGGATATCCGTATTTTTGATGAGGCCGCCGCGCATCGCGTCATCAATATCATGGTTGATATAAGCAATGCGGTCGGCATAGTGGATGATGCGTCCCTCGGGCGTGTCCGCTTGTTTGGCGCCCGTATGACAGACAATGCCGTCGCGCACCTCCTGCGTGAGGTTCAGATCCTCGATCAGATCGACCATGCGCAGGCTCTGCTCGTTATGCCGGAAGCCGAACGGACAAACCTCGGCCAGCGCGCGCTCGCCCGCATGGCCGAACGGCGTATGCCCCAGATCATGGCCAAGGGCAATCGCTTCGGTCAAATCTTCATTTAGCCGCAGCGCACGCGCAATCGTGCGCGCAATCTGCGATACCTCCAGTGTATGCGTCAGGCGGGCGCGGTAATGATCCCCTTCCGGGGAAATGAATACCTGCGTCTTATGGCTCAGCCGCCGGAACGCCTTGGAGTGAATAATGCGGTCGCGGTCACGCTGAAAGCAGGTACGGTACGGGCACGGCGCCATCTCGCGCAGCCGTCCCTGCGAGCTGTCTGCAAAGGTCGCCCACGGCGCAAGTGTCAGATGCTCCCGCTGCTCCTGCTGCTCCCGGATTGTCATACGGCACGCACCTCCCCGCTTTCTGTCATCAAAAAATTCGTCTATTTGATTTATACCGACTCCGTCTCCAAAATCCTTTTTTTTAGGGTAAATTTTTTCGCTTTATTTTACACGCCTGCCCATAAAGCGCGTTTCCATCACCTCCGCATACACCTGTCCGGCGGTTGCCTCGGCAAGCGCCGCGTTCAGCTGCTCTTCTCCGCCCGCGGGCAGGGTGACGGTCAGCGTCACATCCGCACCGAAATCGGTCTGTTCGACGGCACAATCGTAATCCGGCAGCAGATGAAGCACCATTTCGTACAGGTTATATGGGCAGGCAATCAGCGCAACCGAAAACAGGCTCATACGCTGCACGCCTGCGGCTGCGACCGCGATCTGTGCGCCCTTGGTGTAAGCGCGCACCAGTCCGCCCGTGCCGAGCAGCACGCCGCCGAAATAGCGCGTCACCACGCACAGGCAGTTTTCCAGCTGCTCGTGCCGCAGCACATCCAAAATCGGCATACCGGCCGTACCCTGCGGCTCGCCGTCATCCGAATAGCGCATGACATTACCCTCGCGCAGGATATAGGCATAGCAATTGTGCGTCGCGTCCCAGTAGGTTTCGCGCATTTCCTTAATGCGCGAAATCGCCTCCTCTGCGGTCTCGACGCGCCACAGCCGCCCGGTGAACTTGGAGCGCTTCTCTTCAAATTTATCCTCGCCATACGCGGCAAAGGGTACAAAATAGTCCTTTTCCATTGCGTATCCCCGTTTTCGCGCGCCTTTGCTTGCGCGTTAATCCTCGACCAGATAATCCGCTACACGGCCGTAGGTCTTATCGTCCACGATCGCCTCGATCAGCGTGCCCTCGGCGGCGTAGTCGGTCACCTCGATCTGCGCCTCCCGGTGCAGCATATCCAGCACAGCGCCGTCCGCATACGGAATCATCAGCTTGACACGGTGTTTCCCGCGGCCGAGCGCATGCTCAATGGCGGTCAGCAGCGCATCAATGCCTTCTCCTGTTTTGGCGGAGATAGCAACACCCTCGTCCGGCCGGAAAAACGGCAGGGCTTCCGGCGCGCACTTGTCCGCTTTGTTGTACACCATCAGACGCGGGATTTCCTGCGCGCCCAATTGCGCGATAACACCCTCAACCGTCTCGGCCTGTATGCGCCAATCCTCATCCGACACATCCACGACATGCAGCAGCAGGTCGGCATAGGCCAGTTCTTCGAGCGTTGCCTTAAATGCACTGACCAGATGGTGCGGCAGCTTGCGGATAAAGCCAACCGTGTCGGACAGCAAAATCTCCTGCGTATCCGAAATGCGCTTTTTGCGCGTGGTCGGGTCGAGCGTATCGAACAGGCGGTCGTTTGCCTCGATGCCCGCACCAGTCAGCTGATTGAGCAGCGTGGACTTGCCTGCGTTGGTATAGCCCACGATGGCAACCAGCGGCATCTCGGTCTTTTTGCGCTGGCGGCGCTGCACCGCGCGCACCTGCCGCACCTGCTCCAGCTCCGCCTTGAGCTTGTCGATCCGCTTGCGGATATGGCGGCGGTCGGTCTCGAGCTGCGTCTCGCCCGGACCGCGCGTACCAATGGGGCTTTTGCCGCCGCCCGCCGTCTGACGCACCAGATGCGTCCACATGCCGGCCAGACGCGGCAGGATATATTGATACTGCGCAAGCTCCACCTGCAATTTGCCTTCGCCTGTGCGGGCGCGCTGCGCGAAAATATCCAGAATCAGCGCTGAGCGGTCGAGCACAGTGCATTTGGTCAGCTCTTCCAGATTGCGCGTCTGGGACGGCGACAGCTCGTTGTCAAACAGCACGAGCGTGGCCTCGTTCGCCTCGGCCAACTGACGCACCTCCTCCGCCTTGCCCTCACCGATGAAGGTGCGAGCGTCCGGCGCGGGACGGCGCTGCAAGGTCATGGCGACTGCCTCTGCGCCCGCGGTCTCCGCCAGTGCGCGCAGCTCATCCATCGTGCGCTCGTCTGCGTCCTGCTGCGCGGTAAAGGACGGGCAGCTCAGCCCAACCAGCACCGCGCGCTCGGCTTGCGTCTTGTTTTCCAGTTCGGTCATAGACTTCATTCCTCCCCTCTCCGGGAGCATGCCCGCATGTGTGCGGACGGGTTTAAAAACAAAAAAGCCATCGAAACGCGCTTCGTCAGCAACCGTTTCGATGGCTTTCTCTTACTTGTCCAGATTGAAACGCTTCTTGAAGCGATCAACACGTCCGCCGGTGTCTACCAGCTTCTGCTTGCCCGTGAAGAAGGGGTGGCACTTGGAGCAAACGTCAACGACGATATTCTCCTTAGTGGAGCCGGTCTCAATGACATTGCCGCAGGCACAGCGGATCGTGGTCTGCTTGTACTCGGGATGGATGCCCTGTTTCATGTTGTTTCACCTCTTTCCACGGGAAGTCACAAAATTTCTCTTGCAGTCGTAAGGATATGATACCATACACTACGACAAAATGCAAGCATTATTTTTCATATACCAAATTTTCTTCCGTCCAGTCCTTGAGCACCGGAATCATGGACGCCGCCAGCGCCTTCGCGCCCGCCAGATCATGCAGCAGATAATTGCCGCACTCGATGCGGCTGGCCCCCGGGATCTCGCCCTCGTAGGCCGCAATAAAATCCATTGTCTCTCGCACCAGATCGATTGCATCCGCCGGCTTCATGTCGCGCACGAGGAAATAAAAACCGGTCTGGCACCCCATCGGGCCGCAATAGATGATGTGATCGGCAAAACGCGAGTTGCGCGCATAGGTGGCAAACAGATGCTCGAACGTGTGTCCGGCCGCAGGCTGGATGTAGGTGCCCGCGTTGGGATACACCATGCGGATGTCATAGGTTGTGATATCTCCGTCAATGCGGGAGGTATACATACCCGGCTTGAGTTTATCGTGGTTTACTTCAAAACTTGCAATACGTTTCATATCGTTTTCTCCTTTTCTGCACCAAGATACCGCAGTTCCGTGCAATACTCACGCCACAGCAGCACATACGAAATGAAAAATGCCGCAATTTCCGCAACCGGGAATGAATACCAGATCGCGTTCAGCCCGAAGAGCTTACCCAGCAGCCACGCCGCCGGCAGAATGATGACAAGCTGACGGCAAACCGATACGATCAAGCTGTTCATACCGCGGGCCGTCGCCTGAAACAGCGTCGAGTTGATGATACCGAACGCAGCGCCAAGGAAGGACAGGCTGATGATCTTGAGCGCCGGAACGCCTACCTCGATCATTTCCTGCACCGCCGCCGCATCCGTGCGGTCTACAAACATCATCAGCATCTGTTCCGCGAAAATTTGGAACAAGATCAGGCCGATGAACATGATAACGACGGCCGCAGTTAATGTAATTTTATACGCACCAAACAGACGTTTTTTGTTGCGTGCGCCATAGTTGTAACCCATAACCGGCAGCGCGCCTTGGTTGAGGCCGAATACCGGCATAAATACGAAGGTCTGCAACTTGAAATACACCGCCAGAACATTGACCGCAGTCTGCGAAAAACCGATCAGGATGGCATTCATTCCCGCCGTCATGACAGACACCACGCTCTGCATGACGATACCCGGCAGGCCGACACGATAAATGTCCTTGACCGTCTGGATGCGCCACTTGAATTCCCGCATGTTGACCTGTAAAACTTTCTGATGGACGAATACGCCCCACAGACCGATCAGCATGCCGAAGATCTGGCCGATGACAGTTGCCAGCGCCGCACCTCTTACGCCCATTTCCGGGAACGGACCGATGCCGAAGATCATCAGCGGGTCCAAAATAATGTTGATGATTGCACCGGTCAGGCCCTGACACATCGGGATTATCATATTGCCGGTGGATTGCTGCAGTTTTTCGCACATCATCGAAATCATAACGAAAATGCTCAGACCGACCGCAATATGCGAATACTGGATTGCCTGCACGGTGACATCCTCTGCCGCGCCGAACGCGCGCACAAACACACCGGACAAGCCAAAGCCCAACACCAGAAACACGATGCCGCCGATGACGGCCAGCGCCACGCCATGCTCCGCCGCGGAGTTGGCGTGCAGACGACGCTTTTCCCCCAGACGACGGGCAATCAGCGAGTTTACACCAACACCGGTGCCGACACCGATCGCCACCACCAGCGTTTGCAGCGGAAACACCAGCGAAACCGCTGCCAGCGCGCTCTGCGAATACTGGGCAACGAAAATACTGTCCACGATGTTGTACAGTGCGTTGATGATCATTGAGATCATCGCCGGAAGCGCCATGGAAAAAATCAACGGTCCCATGCGCGCCGTGCCCATCTTGTTTTGTTCTTCCACAATTCATTCCCCCTGACCAAAACGAAGCCGCACCGGAGCTTGTCCGGCGCAGCTGCTTTTTTAACTCAATATATAGTGTACGAAATAAAAACAGAGATTGCAAGCCTTTCTTACAGTTTTCCCTGCAATTCGTCAAACGACTGTTCTACAACCAGATCGCTTGCCGCGCGCAGCTCGCTTTCCCCTGCCGCATACGCCGGCTCTACCATGCCGCAGACGCGAAAGCCGGCCCGCTTGGCTGTGGTGCAGGCATATGGCGCATCCTCAAACACCATGCAGTCAGCAGGCGCAAGCCCCATCTTCTCGGCCGTCTTTAAATAGATATCCGGCTGATACTTGGAGATACCCACATCTTCGATGGTCAGCATAAAATCAAAATAGCCCATCATGTCCCGGTCACGCAGCGCCTTTTCCGCATGGCGGCGCGCTGTCAGCGTTGCAATCGCCATTTTAATCCCACGGCGGCGCAGCCCGTCGAGAAACGCGATCACGCCGTCCTTGGGCTTTGCGATCGTCTCATACCGTGTGGTAATCAGGCGGTCCATCCCCTCCATCAGCCCCGGCGCGCCGCCGGGCAGTTCAGGATAGCGGTCGGCAAAGTACTGCGCAACCTGCGGCTGCGAAAACCCCTCGCACGCTACGTACTCTTCATCCGTCACGTGTATGCCGAACTGTTTGAGATATCCCTGCGTCAGCCTCTTCCACACCGGCATGGAGTCCAGCAGCGTGCCGTCCATATCGAAAATCGCACCTTTTACTTCGTGCATGTTGTTCTTTCCTCCCGGAAACACTTTCATTTTGTCTTACGGTCGATAAACTGCGGCCGCATCTTGGAATACAGAATTTTTTGCTCGCTGTACAGGCCATAATACCCGCTGAGCATATAAGAAATCGCAATCACCAGCGCAAACAGCGCAAGGCTCTGTCCGCCGAACAGCTCGAACGCCAGCAGAATCGAGGTCAGCGGCGAGTTGGTCACGCCGCAGAATACCGCCGTCATGCCAAGCCCTGCCGCAAACGAGGGAGACAGTCCGAAAAAGCCGCCGTAAGCCGCGCCGAACGTCGCCCCGATGAACAGCACCGGCACAATTTCGCCGCCTTTATAGCCCACACCGATGGTGACAGCGGTCAGCACCAGCTTGATGAAAAATGCTGCGTATCCCGCCTCGCCCGCGACCGCACGCTCAATGACCTCCATACCTGCGCCGTTATAATCCCGTGTGCCGAGCATGAGCGACGCAATGACGACCACCACGCCACCCACGGCAATGCACAGATATTGATTGGGTATGTACTTTTTGAAAAGATGTCCGATGCGATGAAACACAATACAGACCACAGCGCTGAGCACTGCACAGACCGCGCCGAACAGCACCAGCTTGACCAGCAGCAGCGGCTCCACCTCCTGCGGCACGCCAGACAGCGCAAATGCGGTCGTCGCGCCACCGAGGGAGAGCGCTACATAATGCGCAATCACCGATGCGAGCACGCACGGAAACAGCGCAGCGTAGTACATCACACCCACGCTGATGACCTCCATGGCGAACACACTCGCCGCAAGCGGCGTGCCGAACAGCGCGGCGAAGCCCGCGGCCATGCCGCACATCGTGATCGTGCGGCTGTCCTTATCGTCCAGACGCATCCAGTGACCGATGTTGCCCGAGATCGCGCCGCCAAGCTGGATCGCCGCGCCCTCGCGGCCCGCCGAGCCGCCGCACAAATGCGTCAAAATCGAGGTGACAAAAATGCTCGGCGCAAGCCGCAGCCGCACCGGATGATTCTCGCGCACCGAGGTCAGGATAAAATTCGTACCACGCTCGAGCGGCATATCCGCCCGCTTGTACCAAAATGCGATGAACACGCCGATAAACGGCAGCAGATACAGCAGCCAAGCATACGCCGCACGCATCTCCCCTGCCCATTCGAGCGCCAGATGGAATGCTGCGCCCACCGCGCCGACCACCAGCCCGATTACTACTGCGAACACGCACCAGCGCAGAAACACACCGCCGCTGCGCCGCACGCGATAGCCCAGCCCATGCAGCATGCGGAGCGCCGTGCCGATTACGTTGCGACTCCCACTCTCCATATTCATTCCCCTTTCCGACAAGAATTGCCCCGCAGTTGATCTACGGGGCAATCTTTTCAGACACAGCTTTGCTTACTTGCTGGTGGTGGAAGTCTCCTTGAGCAGCACGTCGTGTGCGCCGCCCTCAACGATCGAGGTTGCGGACACCAGCGTGATCTTGGCCTTCTTCTGGAACTCCGGAATGGAGAGCGAACCGCAGTTGCACATGGTAGAGCGCACCTTGCTGAGCGTCAGGCTGAGGTTATCCTTGAGCGAGCCGGCATACGGCACATAGGAATCCACGCCTTCCTCAAAGGAGAGCTTTTTCTCGCCGCCCATATCGTAGCGCTGCCAGTTGCGCGCACGGGACGAACCTTCGCCCCAGTATTCCTTCATATAGCTGCCGTTGATGTTGACCTTGTTGGTCGGGGATTCATCAAAGCGCGAGAAGTAACGGCCGAGCATGAGGAAATCCGCGCCCATCGCCAGCGCCAGCGTGCAGTGATAGTCATGCACAATGCCGCCATCCGAACAGATCGGCACATACACGCCGGTCTCGAGGAAATACTCGTCACGCGCCGCGGCAACCTCGATCAGCGCGGTCGCCTGACCGCGGCCAATGCCCTTCTGCTCACGGGTGATGCAGATCGAGCCGCCGCCGATACCGACCTTGACAAAATCCGCGCCCGCATCTGCGAGGAAGCGGAAGCCCTCGCGGTCCACCACGTTGCCCGCCCCAACCTTGACGCTGTCGCCGTAGTTTTCACGAATCCATGCCAGCGTACGGCTCTGCCATTCGGAAAAACCTTCGGAAGAGTCGATGCACAGCACATCCGCACCGGCCTCCACCAGCGCCGGCACACGCTCGGCATAATCGCGGGTGTTGATGCCTGCGCCAACCACATAACGCTTGTGCTCGTCGAGCAGCTCCAGCGAATTTGCCTTGTGGCTGTCGTAGTCCTTGCGGAACACCATATAAACCAGATGCTGCTCGTCGTCCACCAGCGGCAGCGAGTTGAGCTTATGATCCCAGATGATGTCGTTTGCCACCTTGAGCGTGGTATCCGCCGGGGCGGTAACCAGCTTGTCAAACGGCGTCATGAATTCAGATACCGGCACGTCGCGCTCCATACGGGACACACGGTAGTCGCGGCTGGTGACAATGCCGAGCAGGCGGCCGTTTGCCGTGCCGTCGTCCGTGACCGCCATGGTGGAGTGACCGGTCTTTGCCTTCAGCTCCAACACGTCTGCCAGCGTCTGCTCAGGACGCAGATTGGAATCGGACACGATGAAGCCTGCCTTGTAGCTCTTGACGCGGGCCACCATCGCCGCTTCGCTTTCGATGGTCTGCGAACCATAGATAAAGGAGATGCCGCCCTCCTGTGCCAATGCAATTGCCATGCGGTCGTCCGAAACCGCCTGCATGATGGCGGAAACCATCGGAATATTGGCATACAGCGCGGATTGCTCGCCCTTGTGATACTTGACAATCGGAGTGCGCAGGCTGACATTCGCCGGAATGCACTCCGCAGAGGAATACCCCGGCACAAGCAGATATTCGTTGAACGTATGCGAAGGTTCACTGAAATAATATGCCATATAGTTTCTCCTTTTCTTCATTCCTGTTTTTCCGGATTTGATGTTGCCTTTTATTATATCCTTTTTGCGGGACAAAGTAAAGCGGACATGTGACAGATTTTGCGTTTATTTGCCAACTGCCCGTTATGCAAACCGCAAAAAGAAAGAGCCGCGGCTTGCCAGTCAAACCGCGGCTCTCTCTTTTGGAAATGAGGAATGAATGTTATGGGCAGGAAAATGTGGCGGGATCGTCCGGCTGTGCGCCGGTATCCCTCGCTTTTTCCGCTTACAGGGTAGCATTTTCCCCTTGCGCTGTCAACCGCCCGCCGGTGATTTTAACGCAATCTTAACTTCCCTCCACCGTCCAGGTCAGACCGTTGTGGAAGAAGTACAGTACACACCGGCAAACCGGCCGCGCAAAGATCTCGCGCACGGCCAGCATATAGGCCTGCATCTGGGCGCGGTACTGCTCCGCACGGGCGGAAACGCCGCTTTCGCTCACCCGATCGGTTTTGAAATCCAGAATGACGAACCCCTCCGGTGTGTCGATCAGGCAGTCGATCACGCCTTGCAGCAATACCTTTTCCTCGGGCGCCTGTTCCGCCACCGGAAAATACTGCGCTGCCGGCACCAACACAGAAAACTTAAACTCTCGCCGCACCGGATGCTCCGCCATCAGGCCACGGTACAAATCGGATGCAAAAAACCGCTCGATCTTGCGCGGGTCGATCGCCGCTGCCTGCTGGGGCGAGAGCAGCCGAGCCTCTTCCAGCCGCTGCCGTTCGCGCTCCACGCCGCCCGGCGCGGCGGCTGCATCAAAATCACAAAACTGCATGAACAAATGGTGCGCCGTGCCGACCTCAGCCGGGGTCAGGCGGCGCTGTCCCTGCTCGAACAGCGGCGCGCGCAGCTTGACTTCGCGGCGCGGCGGCGGGGTCTGCTCGGCGGCCTCGTCCGCGCGATAGCCGCGGCCCAAACCGGTCGCCGTCAACTTGCTGGGCAGCTCGGACAAGAATGCATTGGGATACCGCAAATAGGGCTGCACCGTGTAATCCTGTACGTCCACATCAGCAAAGCGCAGCACCTCAGGCAGCGCCGCTTCGGTGATTTCATCCGGTCGGAACACCCGCATCGTAAATGCATCGCAATCCGTGCCATGCTCGGGTACTTCCAATGCGTAAGTCTCCCGCAGCGCACGCGACGCGGGATGCCGCAGCAGCGGCGCGACAATCCACGCGAGCGGGGCGCGCACTGCGCCCATCGCGTACTGCGGCAGTTCATCAAGCGCCGCCCACTGCGCCCACTTTTGCAGCGATTTTTCCAGCGTCCCGCTGGCTGCGGTGACAATCAGCTTTTCCCGCGCGCGCGTCAGCGCAACATACAGCACACGCAGCTCTTCGCTGACCATCTCGCGCCGCTGCTGCACAGCCACCGCCGTGCGCTCGACCGTGTCGTATTGCACGCCGCGTTCCAGATCGCGGCACTTGGAGCCGAAGCCCAAATCCTTATGTACCAGCACCGGCTCGCGCAGGTCGATCTCATTGAACTGGCTGGCGCAGCCCGCCACGACCACCACCGGGAACTCCAAGCCCTTGGATTTATGGATGGACAGGATGCGCACCGCGCCGCCCGTCGCCTCCGCGCCGACGGTCTGGAAGTCCTCGCCCGTCTCCTGCATGCCGCGCAGCAGCCGCACAAAAGCGAACAGGCCGCGATACCCCTGTGATTCAAACACGCGCGCCCGCTCGAAAAAGGCCAGCAGATTACTCTGCCGCTGCGCGCCGTTCGGCAGCGCACCGTACAGGCCGAGCGCACCCGTGCGGTCGTAAATCTCCCACAACAGGCGGTACACCGGCTGGTCGCACGCGAATGTGCGCAGATCGTCGAGCTGCTGCAAAAACAGCTCCGCTTTGTCAAACTGGCTGCGCGCTTTGGTCAGCGCATCGTAAAAGCTGATGCTGCGGTCGATCAAACGGATGTCAGCCAGTTCCTGCTCGGTAAAGCCGAACAAGGGCGAGCGCAGCACACCGATCAGATCCACGTCTTGCCGCGGGTTGTCGATGACGCTGAGCAGCGACACCATCGTGCCGACCTCAGCTGTTCCCAGCAGCCCGCCGCGCTCCTCCGCGCTGGCGGTCAGACCGACCTGCTCGAGCGCCGCGATAAACGCCTGCGCGCGCGGTTTGGGCGAGCGCAACAGAATGACGATATCGCCCGGCGTGACCGGACGCAGCGCGCCCGTTTCCTTGTCATAAACCGGGAAGCCCTCATCCAGCAGCGCACGGATGCGAGATGCCACCAGCCGCGCTTCTAGCGAAGTCTTATCCGGCGCGTCCTCGTCGTCCCCCAGCCCCGCCGCGTCCAGCAGCAGCACTTCGGTTTTGTACCGCGCATGGTCTGCGTCCGGATAATCCATGCCAAGGTGCAGCGCCTCGCGGTCGGTGTATTTCAAATCGCCTACGGTCTCACCCATGACCGCCGAAAACAGATAGTTGCACGCATCGAGCACCGCCGCGCGCGAGCGGAAGTTCTGCCCCAGCACCACGCGGCGCGGTGCGCCGTCCGACGCTTCTTCCACATCAGCAAAGGCGCGATATTTTTGCAGGAAAATAGACGGGTCCGCCAGACGGAAGCCATAAATACTCTGTTTGACGTCGCCAACAAGGAACAGATTGCGCTCCTCCTGCGACAGCGCGCGGAAAATCGCGTCCTGCACGGCGTTGGTGTCCTGATATTCGTCCACTGCGATCTCGGCATACTGCTGACTGAGCGTGCGCGCAAGCGCCGAGGGCTGCGCCCCGTCGTACAGCAGGCGCACCGCAAAATGCTCCAGATCGTTGAAGTCCGCCGCGTTGTGCGCGCGCTTGGCATCGGAAAACGCCTGTTCAAAGGCGTTCACCATGTCGATCAGCGCGGATAAAGCGGGCGCGGTCAAGGCGCGGTCGTAGGCCGCTTCCTCCGCCGTGACGGTCAGCCATTTTTCGCGGATCGCCTTGGCGACCGTTTTCCACTCCTCACGCAGCGCTTTGATCTCCTCGAGAAACGCCTTGTCCTCAAATTTGCGCGCGGCCTTGAGTCGGTCAAACGTGACCGACTGCGCCGCCTCCACGCAGGCATCCCAATCCCCGCCGCGCAGCGCATCCAGCAAGCGCTCGGCTTGATTTAAGTCGCTCGTCAGCGCGGGCAGATAGGTGTCATAGAGTTCATCAATGCCGGTCACGGCATCGACCGCCATGTGCAGGAAGGCCGCGCCGTGCTCTGCCGCCGCGCGCGCCTGCGCGAGCAGCACCGCCGCGTGCGGTGTGTCCATGCTGTCCGCATGCAAGCCCTGCCGCACGGTTTCGAGAAAGGCGCGCGGATCGGGGTGCGCCTGAATCTTTTCATATGTACTCAAGATCACGTCGCCCAGCTTTTTGTCGTCGCGTCCTGCGGTCAGCAGATCGCACAACGCGAAAAAGCCCGCGTCGCCGCGCTCATAGGCTGCATCCAGCACCTCTTCCAGCACCTCAGTGCGTAAAATCGTGCTTTCCTGTGTATCCATCAGCCGAAAATCCGGCGCAATGCCGAGCGCAGCCGCCTGTTCCCGCGCCAGCGACAAGCACAGCGCATGCACGGTCGTGATTTTAGCGCGATGCACCAAAAACAGCTGACGGCGCAGGCGCGTATCCTGCGGGTCGCGCGCGACTGCCTGCGCCAGTGCCGCGCCGATGCGCTCACGCATTTCGGCGGCAGCGGCATTGGTGAAGGTCACAAGCAGCAGCCGGTCGATATCGACCGGGTCGTTCGGATCGGTCAGGCGGGTGAGCACCCGCTCGACCAGCACGGCAGTCTTGCCCGAACCCGCCGCCGCCGAGACGAGCAGCGTGCCGCCTCGGTTTTGGATTGCAGTCTGTTGATCTTTGGTCCACTGCGGCACGTCACTCACCTCCTGTCTGCTGCCAGAATTCTTCGTCCGTCAGATGTTTTAAAAAGCGCGCCTTGTCCCCTGCCGTTTCGTCAAAGCGGCAGGCTGCGCGGAATTCGCACCAATCACAATAGCTCGATTGCTTGTCCTTTTTGCACGGGTCGGCGGTCACGCTGCCTGCGCGCAGCTCTTTGCCCATTTCGAGCAGCTTTTTATGCGTGTATCGCGCGAGCCGCCCGAATTTCTCCAGATCGGCCACCGCACTTTTTGCCGCAAGCGTTGGCGCGTCCTCACCCTTTTTCACCTTGACCGACACCGGCAAAAACCGCCCGTCGCCCTCCAACCCATGCTCCATGGCGTCGAGCAGCTCCATGTCGTCACTCAGCAAACCGCTACGGCGCAGCGCCTTGTCGCGCAGCGCACGCAGGGTGTCCTCGTCCGTGTCGCGCGCGGCATCCGGCAGCGCATCGCGCACCGGCACATACAGCACACCCGCCGGCACGATCTCATTCAGCTCGGCTTCCAGCCGTGCGCGGTAGCGCTCCAACCCTTCCTGCTGCAAAGCATACAGATAAATGACCAGTTGCATGTTCAGTCCATACCAGATATCCGACAGTGAGAACGACTTTTTGCCGCTCTTGTAGTCCATCACGCGCAGATACAGCCGTCCGTTTTTGATATAGCCATCCACGCGGTCCACCTTGCCGGACAGCGACACCTCGCCCTCCTCATCCTCGCAGGTGACCGGCGGCAGATCGCCGCTGCGCGAGAAATCCACCTCATAATCGATGGGTGCAAAGTCGGACACGCGCAGCTCTTCCAGCACGTTTTCCAAAATCTGCTCCGCTGTGCGGGCCAACCGCCCGAACAAATAGCGGAAGCGCGCCGTGCGTGTTTCCAGTCCGCCCAGCTCTTCGCGCACATACTGCCGCACCACCGCGCGGCACACGCGCCGGACGGTCGTCTCGTCGGCCGCCGCCGCGCCGCCCTCGGTTTTGCCCAGTTCGGTCAGCGCATGTTCGAGCACATAATGCAGAAACGTACCGGTTTCCAACGCGTCAAACCTTGCAACCTTGCGCGGCTTGGCTTTCAGCCCGTACTGCATGAAAAACGCAAAGCGGCAGGAGTAAAACGTATCCACACGCGATGCGGTCAGGTTGAGGTGTTTGCCATACAGCCCTTGGATCGTGTGCAGGTTTTCCAGCGGGCCGCGTTCGCGTCGCTGCGCCGACGCGCGGTGCACCCGCTCGTCATCCTGATAAAAGTCATAGGCCGCTCGCACGGCAGGCGAACGGTCGCCCGACAGATAGGCGCACGCGAGCTCCACCGCCGGGCGCTCAGCCTGCAAACGGTCGCGCACGGTCTGCGCCTGATGCGACGCAAGCGGCACGCTGGGCAGCAGATTCCGCACTGTACCGATAAAATACGAAGGCCGCGTTTCGCCGCCCGCAGCGTCCGCTGTGTGATAAGACAGCAGCAGCTCGTCCGACGGACAGGCCAACGCACGATACAGCGTTTCCTGCTCCATGAGCAGACGCTCTGCACCATAAGCCTTGAGTTCCACACCCAGCGCGTCCAGCTTATCCCGATCCATATCGCTCAGCAGCGAAGTCGCCGATGCCGTTTGCGGAATCAGCCCGTCATTGACGCCGAGCAGGATCACATATTTGACGGTTTCACCGCACACACGCTCAATATTGCCGCAGGTGACACGATCGAGCGACACCGGAATCGAACCGACGTCGTACTCTCCCAACACCAGCCGGAACAGCTGCGCAAAGCGCTCGGCGGTGAGCATGGTTTCTCCGCACACCCACGCAAACTGCTCCATCGCAGAAACCAAAATCTCCCACAGCTGCCGATACTCGTCCGCGAGCTGCAACCGACCCGCTTGCTCGTGTGCAGCGGCACGGTCGGCCATGCGCTGCGGCGCGTCCACCGCGAGCAGAAAATCATACAGCGCGCGCACACAATCGGCGGCGGGGTTTTCGCCTTTCAGACGTTCGCGCAGCACGGCAAAGGGCGCAATCGCCTTGGCGCGCAGCGCGTTTAATGCCTTGAGTTCCGCACGCACGCGCTCATCAATGGGCAAACCGTAGCCGTCAGGATGCTCGGTCCAGTCGCGCTCCCACGCGCTGCCGCGGATGTTCCATGTCAGCACATAATTTTCCAGCCGGTCTACCTCGTCGCGCGTCAGGCTGGTCAGCCCAGTTTTCAGGCAGGAAAACATCTCCTCATACCGGAATCCCGTGCGCACCGCCTCGAGTGCGCCCATCACAAGCGCCATCGGCGGACGGGAGAGCAGATCGGGCTTTTCCGCAAGGAACACCGGCACGTCGTACCGCGCCATCGCCATTGCCAAAACTGCGCTGTACGGCTCGATATCCCGTGCGGTGACCACAAAATCCCGATATCGTGCGCCTTCGTCGCGCACCTTGCGCCGAATATAAGCCGCCGCGTGTTCGCACTCGTCAAAGGGAGATGCCGCCGCATACAGGCGCACGCCCTCGCACACGCCTTCATGGACACCGCGCACAGGCAGCAGGCTTTCCGCTTCCACCGCGGCCAGTCCCGCCGGACGGGACAGACGGCTGGCGCCCAACTCCATCCGCTCGACCGGTTGATTATGCCGCTTCGCCATACGGGTGAGCGTTTTGACCGTCTTGCAGCCGGTCACAAAAATCTCGGGCTGCGCCGTGTCGCAAGTAACCGCCGCGGAGATCGGCACGCCCGCAGCAAGCATCGCCTCGATGACAGCCAGCTCCTGCGCCGTAAAGCCGAGGAACCCATCCAGATACACCTGCGCGCCCGCCAGCACATGGCTTTCAGGCAAACGATCACGCAGATGGGTCAAGCGATCACGCGGGTCGGGCAGCGACTGCTCGCAAAGACGCTCATAAGCCGTCAATAGCTGCGCCAGATCGGACAGTTTGGCGGAAAGCGCCGCGTCCTCGCTCTCCTGCGACGCATCGAACAGCATTTGGGGCGAGACCGCACAGGTCTTGCACTCATCTACCAGCCGCAACGTCTCACGCAGCAGTTCTGGCTTATCCGCAAGACCGCCCCACACCGAAAGACCACCCTGCACGCGGCGCGCCGCCTCCTGCAAGGTCAAAAGCTGCCCCGCCGGGGTCAGCATCTGCTGCGCCAGCCCGCCGACCTCGGAAAAAACGCGGTCGGCCAAACGGGAAAACGTGAGCACCTCTGCCGTGCGCGCACCATGGTTTTCAGTCGCCTCAGCCAGTCGGCGCTCCATCTGGTGCGAGTTCAGTTCCGGAACCAAAAGGACCTGCTTGCCCTCCCCTTTCCGGCAGGCTTCCGCGATCTCCCGCAAAATCGCCGTTGTTTTGCCGCTTGCCGCGCGGCCCGTCCAAATGCGCATGGTACACGCTCCTTTCGCTCCGTCTATCATACCATGCGCTCACGCCTTTTCGCAACCAAATGAAAAAAAGGAAAATTTATGGTTGACATTTCTTCAAATTTCGACTATACTATATTTCGTGCTGTGAATGCCTCTGTAGCTCAGTCGGTAGAGCAGGGGACTGAAAATCCCCGTGTCGGTGGTTCGATTCCGCCCGGAGGCACCATAAATATGCGGCTGTAGCTCATCTGGTAGAGCGCCACCTTGCCAAGGTGGAGGT
>DXDZ01000076.1 GCA_019115185.1 Candidatus Agathobaculum merdipullorum | reverse complement strand
TTGCCATGCCTTTTTCCTTCCCCAAACGCTTGTTTTTCCACAACCTATCGGCTACATACTCCTTTGGACGGCGCATAAAAGGGCGCGCTGCAGATTTCATTTCTGCAACGCGCCCTTTGATTATCATGCAGCGGAGATAGCATGATGATTCCCTTTGGAAATTGATACGGTATAGAAAACGATTTTCGGCAAGAATGAGACAATTTCTGCCCTACTGTAGCCTTTGCAACAGTAAGCTTTTGTTTGTTTTGCTAAACTTGGATTGTAAACAATCCACAGCTTTTCACAAGACGGAAAAAGGAGGATAACATGATACGCAACAGCTACGGAGAACTCCTCAAACCAGCGAAGATCGGTACTATGCAACTGAAAAACCGCATCTGCATGGCGCCTATGGACTTTAAGTATTTCGATGGCAACGAGGACAGTTCCAGCATCACCTATCGGCAGGTTAAAGTGTTCGAGGCAAGGGCAAAGGGCGGCTGCGGCCTGATCTTCACCTGCGCGACGCAGGCGGAACGGGAGATCATGCCGTATCCGCGTCTGATGCAGTTTCCGCTGATCGACCGGGACGAGCGCATTAAAGAGTTCGCCGCAGCGGCCGACGCAGTGCATGTGTATGGGGCAAAAATTGCCTGTGAGCTGACTATGGGCAGCGGCCGTTATGCAGATAAGGTAGAGGATGCGTATCCTCCCCTGGCACCTTCCGACTGCGAGACCCAGTATGACCCCTCGATTCGAGCTCGAGCCATGACGGTGCCGGAGATCAAACACATGATCCGTACTTATGCCAAAGCGGCGGGGCGGCTGAAAACCGCGGGTTTTGATGCGCTGCTTGTCATGGGAGGCGGCGGTTATTTGATTAACCAGTTCCTCTCTCCAGCATGGAACCAGCGTACGGATGAATATGGCGGCACACCGGAAAAGAGAATGAATTTTCTTATTGAAACGCTGCAGGAAGTGAAGAAAGTGGTAGGACCCACTTATCCCATCATTGTCAGCCTCAATATGGACGACCTGCTTCCTGAAGGGGTGGCTCCCTGCCGGGGACTGGTGGTGGAGGAGACTATCGCCGTGGCTCAGCAACTGGAGAAATTGGAACTGGCCGATGCCTTCCATCTGCGTATCGGAAATTACTATAATCAGGAGTATATCGTCCCCAGTGCCTATGTGACCAACCAGCTGTATATGGAGAACTTCATCAAGTTCAAACAGGCGGTCAGGAAGCCGGTCATTTTTGAAAACAAGCTTTCTGATGTCAGCGAGATGCAGCGTATGTTGGAAGAGGGTAAGCTGGATTTCGTCAGTGTGGGTCGAAAATGGATTGCAGATCCAAACTGGGTGAACAAGGTGAAGTATGACAAGCCTGCAAAACCCTGCCTGCGCTGCAATTACTGTCTGCATACTCTGTGGCTGGGCAAATCCACAGTTTGCGCCATCAACCCTGAATTGGGACATGAGTTCGAGGGGGAGATTCACCCCGCCCCGAAGAAAAAGAATGTGGTAGTGATCGGTGCCGGACCGGGTGGAATTGAGGCGGCGCTGACGGCTTCCAAGCGCGGCCATCAGGTCACGTTGCTCGAAAAGGAAAAGCAGATTGGCGGAAAACTGGAGATCGTCGCTGCGCCTTCCTATAAAACTCCCCAGTATCTGGAGTATCTCGAGTACCTGAAATACGAACTGGAGAAGTCGGATGTGGAAGTTCGTCTGGGAACGGAAGTAACTCTGGAAGTGATTGACAGCTTTCATCCCGATACGGTGATTGTGGCTGCGGGAGCCCAGCCCATCGTTCCTCCTCTGGAAGGAATTGAGAATGCGGTGATTGCAGACGATGTTTTGCGTGGTGTAAGGAAAGTGATGGGCACTGTGGCGATTATCGGCGGCGGACTGGTGGGCTGCGAGACGGCGCATGTTCTGGCTGGCCAGGGGTGCAATGTCCATATCATCGAAATGCAGGATGATGTGCTCAAGGATACCTCCTATGTGACCCGTCACTCCCAGTTGGATGTACTCCATGCCACCGGAGCCAATATCCATGTGGACACCCGCCTTGTAAAGGTTCAGAAGGACGGCATCGTGGTATCTCATAATGGAACAGAGGAATTCCTCCCTGCGGACTATACTGTCCTTGCGGTGGGTTATCGGAATCGCTCCAACTTGTTTGATGAGCTGCAGGATCTGTGCGAGGAGGTTTATCAGGTCGGCGACTGTAAGCAGACCCGCAAGATCGCAGACGCGGTTTACGAGGGATATCACATCGCACGCAATCTGTAAAGAAAAACGCCCCCTTATGTTGGGAGCGTTTCCTGTGAACAATGTCGTTCCAGTGCCGCTGGATCGATGATCTCGATCCATTTGCGGTGGGATACGATGATGTCCTCATCCCGCAGCCGCGCCAGCGCTTTGGCAGCATTGACCCGGTTAATGGTGAGGATATCGGCAATATTTTCCTGCGTCAGATCAATATGCGCAGGGTCACCGCTGGGAGAGTTGCGGGAAAACAGATACAGCAGATTACACAATTTCAGAAACACATTGTTGTAATCCTGATGCGCGGTTTCGTAAATCAGCAGATTGATGAGCTTGGCATAGGTTTCAAAGGCGATTTCACTCAGGCGGCTGTTCTGCTGGAACATCCGGTACACCGCATCGGCGGGAAACTCCAGTGCCTGCATCGGGGAAAGGGCTTTGGTCGAAAGCGACCGCTCGATCTTGAAATCCGACTGGTGGAAGCCGGGGAAAACCGCGCCGCCGCTGTGGAAAAACAGAATTTTCTGATACCCGTCCTCGTGTTCCGCCGAGGTGACACAGATGCCGGACTCGATGTAGTATACCCAACGGATCAGCTCGCCGGGTTTCCATAGGTACTCACCTTTTTGAAACGACCGCTTGACGTGCGGCTGCGACAGGAAAAAGTCGTGGAGCGGTTCATAGTCTCCGGAAAAGAAATAGCGGGGGAGCAGCACGGCAAAGCCTCCTTCCGATGTCATTGCCACCATTATAGCACAGATACCCGACAGACCACCAGAGAAAGCAGGTTGAAACAATGAAAAAGTGTAAGATAACCGTACTCAAGACGACCTTAGACAAGGAGCTTGCCGAAGAATACGGCGCAGCGGGGCTGACGGCCTGCCCGATGCTGCGCGAGGGACAGGTGTTCTACGCCGATTATGCCAAGCCTGAGGGCTTTTGTGACGAGGCGTGGAAGGCAATCTATCAGTATGTGTTCGCGCTGGCGCATGGTGCGGAGCAGGAGGTTTTTTATTACGGTGACTGGATTCGCAAGCCCGGTGTGGCTATTTGCAGCTGCAACGACGGCTTGCGGCCGGTGATTTTTAAGATCGAAGCGACCGACCAGCAGTCGGAGCTGGATTATACACCGGTTCGATAAAAAATATGTAGAGAAAGGGGAAAAACAATGGATTACAAGCAGGTAGCAAGTGCGATTGTGCAGGGTATTGGCGGCGAGAGTAATATCGCCGGTCTGACCCACTGCGCGACCCGGCTGCGGTTCACGCTCCGTGATGACGGCGCGGCGCAGGAGGATGTCGTCAAGGGCATTAAAGGCGTGCTGGGCGTGGCCCGCAGCGGCGGGCAGTTCCAGGTTATCATCGGAAACGAAGTTCCCAAGGTCTTTGCCTCGATACAGGAAATCACCACGATTGGTGATAGCGGGGCGCAGGAGGCGCCGGCGCAAAAGGTCAAGATCTCCGAGCGCATTTTTGACTTCATTGCCTCGATCTTCACACCGGTGCTGCCAGCTATCATCGGTGCAGGTCTGGTAAAATCTGTGCTGGCTCTGGCGGTACTGCTGGGGATGGATGCGCAGAGCAATACTTATTATTTCCTCAACATCATCGGAGACGCGCCCCTTTACTTCCTGCCCATGATGCTGGCGGTGACCGCTTCGAAAAAACTGGGCTGCAACAGCTATATGGCGGTAGCGATTACGGGTGCATTGCTGCATCCGAATTACACTGCGCTGATTACCGACGCATTTTCGCTGCATTTCAGCTCCATGTTCGGCCTGCCGGTCACGCTGGCATCGTATAATTCCAGCGTCATCCCGGTCATCCTCATGGTCATCCTGCTCAAGTATGTCGATCTGCTGCTCGACCGGATCATCCCCAAGATGGTGAAGTTTTTCTTCAAGCCTCTGCTGACGCTGATCATCGTGGCGAGCGGCACGTTTCTGGTGCTCGGCCCGATCGGCTTTGTCGTGGGCATCGGCATCAGCACCGGCCTGAACATGCTCAGCACCTATGTCGGCTGGCTGGTGCCGACCATCATCGGCGCCATTGCTCCCCTGATGGTGACTGCAGGTATGCACTATGGACTGGTCCCCTTCATGCTCCAGTCGCTGTCTGCCCAGGGCTTTGAGCAGATCTCCGGCCCGGGCAGTCTGCCCAGCAACATCGCACAGGGCGCAGCTTCCCTCGCGGTGGCCTGCCGCACCAAGCAAAGCGAGCTTAAGCAGACCGCCTTTACCACGGGTGTGACCGCTCTGCTGGGTGTGACCGAACCCGCCCTGTTCAGCGTTACACTGAAATTCAAGAAAGTGCTGATCTGCGTGATGACCGGCGGTGCCTGCGGCGGTCTGTATGCCGGCCTGATGGGTGTCAAGTGCTTCAGCTTCTGTTCGCCTGGCCTTCTCTCCATGGTGGCATTTGTGGGGCCCAACGGCTGGAACAATTTCATCAATGCTTGTATTTCCATGATTATCGGTTTTGTAGTTACCTTTGTGCTGGTGTGGGTGTGGGGCTACCGAGATGCTGTGGAGGAGACACCTGCTGTGCAGGAGAAGCCTGAAGCACCTAAGGATGTACCTGTTTTCCGTCAGGAAGAGGTGGTGTGCCTGCCTGCCTCCGGTCGGGTGGTTCCCCTCGCTCAGGTGCCTGACCCCACCTTTGCCGAAGAGATTTTGGGCAAAGGGGCGGCGGTCATCCCGGAAGATGGGAAGTTCTACGCCCCGGTAGACGGGGAAATCACTAACCTCACCGACACCAAACACGCGCTGGGTATCACCAGCACCGGCGGTCTGGAACTGCTCATCCACATCGGACTGGAGACCGTGGCTCTGAACGGGAAGGGCTTCACTCTCCATGTGGAAGAGGGGCAGAAAATCCGCAAAGGCGATTTGCTGGTGGAGTGCGACCTTGCGTATGTGAAGGCGCAAGGGTGTGAGATCATTACGCCGGTAATCGTCACCAACGCTGACGCCTATGAGGCAATCACTCCTCTGTGCGACGGACAGCAGGAGGTGGGTATCCCTCTGCTGGCAGTAAAGTGAGGTGCCCGGCGTGAATAAAAACGACTATGGTTTCCCTGATGGCTTCCTATGGGGCGGTGCTCTGGCTGCCAATCAGTGTGAAGGAGCTGCCAGGGAGAACGACAAGGGCTGGTCTACCGCCGACGCCCTCACTCAGGGGGTCTTTGGTCCGGTGTCCATCCCCCCGGAGGGCTTTTACCTGAAGGCGGAGGGTATCGACTTCTACCACCGCTACAAGGAGGATCTTGCACTGCTTACCGAAATGGGCATCCAGGTGCTGCGGGTATCCATTGCCTGGAGCCGCATCTTTCCCAACGGAGACGAGGAGATACCCAACGAGGCAGGGCTTGCTTTCTACGATCAGCTCTTTGCTGAGACCGAACGCCAAGGCATCCAGCCACTGGTTACCCTCTCCCACTACGAAATGCCTCTCCATCTGGCCACTGCCTACGGCGGTTGGCAGGATCGGCGGCTCATCGACTTCTTTGCTCGGTATGCTCAGACGGTATTCGAGCGGTACAAGGACCGGGTGAAGTACTGGCTCACCTTCAACGAAATCAACATGGTGCTCCACGCCCCCTTCAACGGAGCGGGCATCCAAGGCGATCCCAAAGAGATAGACAAGGGCGTGCTGTGGCAGGCGGTGCACCACCAGCTGGTGGCCAGCGCCTTGGCTACCAAGATCGGCCACGAGGTCAATCCGGACTTCCACATCGGCTGTATGATTGCTGGCAGCCCTGTCTATCCCCTGACTCCGGCCCCAGAGGATGTGCTGGAGGCCATGCGAAAGGATCGCGACTCCCTCTTCTTCGCCGATGTCCACGCCCGGGGTCGCTACCCTGGCTACATGCTACGGTACTTCCGGGAACAGGGCATTGATCTGGAGATTACTTCGGAGGATGAGGAACTCCTCCACCATACCGTGGACTTTATCTCCATCAGCTATTACATGAGCTACTGTGCCACCGCCGACCCGGCCAAAAACATCCAGAGCATGGGCAACATCATGAGCGCGGTGAAAAACCCCTATCTGGAGGAGTCGGCTTGGGGCTGGCAGATTGACCCCAAGGGCCTGCGGTATATCCTTAACCAGCTCTACGACCGCTACCAGTTCCCCATCTTCATCGTGGAAAACGGTCTGGGAGCCCGGGATACCCTGATGCCCGACGGACAGGGCAGCTTCACGGTGGAAGATGATTACCGCATCGACTATGTCGCCGCCCACCTGCGCCAGATTCACGAGGCCATACAGGACGGCGTAGAGGTACTGGGTTACACCACCTGGGGCATCATCGACCTGGTGAGCAACACCTCCAACCAGATGTCCAAGCGCTATGGTTTCATTTACGTGGATCGGAATGATGACGGTAGCGGTAGTCTGAAACGGTACAAGAAGAAAAGTTTTGGCTGGTATCAGCAGGTCATCGCCACAAACGGCGCGTCACTTTTTCGATAAGAAAAGCTCCTGATAGATCGATAATTCGATGATGGTGACGATGGTGAAAGGTGCTGGGTTCTTTCGATGCAGTAAATAGAGTACAGCAAGAATAAAACGCATAACCCGCGAGGCAGAACGGCCTCGCGGGCTGCTTTTTGTTTGAAATTCGTTACTTTGGTATCGCTATAGTTCGCCCTCCATATATCGGATCAAATCATATTTCAGCACACGGATTTGTCCGCGTTTGCCGATGCGGCGGCTGGGCAGCTCACCGGTGCGGATAATCTCATACACCGTGTTTCGGCCGATGCCGAGCACGTCGATCACCTCGGGCACGGTCAGCATGAGCGGCAGGTCATCATAACAGGTGCAGCGGTTGTCAGCCATGTCGCTCACCCCCTTCTCGCAGGGACGCAAGGTAGATACGCGTCACGTCCTCGCGCTCATGCCCTAACAGACGGGATACATGCCGGCAGGCGGCGTGCTCGTCCAGTCCCTGTTTGCGGCAGGTAAAGTATTGCTCGACTGCGTATGTATGGCGCAGACCGTGGCAGGTCAGCGGATGGTGTCGGTCGGCGATCTGCACGGCGTCACGGTGCCGGTAGAGGAAGCATTGGAAGCGGTTGATCGCAAGGTCGGTCGGGGTAGCGTCTGAGACAAACAGCTTATGCCCGCGCGGCGTCTGCCGCAGCATGGCTTCCAGTTCGAGCTGCGCGGTGCGGGGCAGGGGAACGGTGCGGACTTTGCCGCCCTTGCCCTTGACGGTCAGCTGGCCGGTTTTCACCGCCTGTGTTGCTGTCGCGGTGTCAAGTCGAAAGATCTCGTGGATGCGCAGGCCGCAGTGCCGCGCCAAGCAAATTGCGGCGGCATAGTCTTCACGGCCCTCGCCCCACGCTTTGCCGATCATGCGGTTGACCTCTTCATCGCGCCATGTGCGGTCGACTTTGCCGAACGAGCGCCGTTCCAGATCGAGCATCGCGTTGGTCGGCAGCTTGGGATGCTTGCGGCTCGGAAGCTGATCGTGGAAAAAGCGGATGGCGGCGAGGTCGGTCTTGATGGTGGATGCCGCGCGCCGGTTTTCCTTGAGAAATTCTGCATAGGCGCAAATGTGTTTGGGCGCGATGTTGGCAACGCGCTCCACATGATAAACTTCCGCAAGGAAATAGCAGAAGCGGCAGACGGCCTCTTTATAGCGGCGGCGGGTCTGGATACTGCCTTGGCGGCAGTGGCGGAACACGCGCTCGACTTGTGCGAGCAGATTTTGATAGATGGCATAGGTTTTCATAGTGCACCTCCTGTGCGTCGGGAGACAGGCGCAGTTCACCCGTCTGCAAAATGACGGATTTCCGCCCGGTTTCCTCATATCGCACAGAAGGATGCGCACTTTGTGTGTGCGTTACCACGCTGTTTTTGGTAAAACGGTGTGGTTTCCTGCCGGAATGGGGAAGGGGAGCGGCGAGCTGTCCGCTCTGTCTCTGTTGAATTTTTGGTTAGCATTGGTTGCCGCGTGGACCGTAAAAACGGCTGCACCCTGGGTGCGCGGCGAGCGCAGCGCCGGGCAAATGCCGGTCACGCGAAGCGTGTGCGCTCTTGGTTGGCTGTCGGCAGCGCGGCCGATGTGCGCGGGGGAGAACCCGTCCTGCCGGACACGGGCGAGGGTACGCCAGCCCCTCTTGGCGGCCGCACCGGCTGTGCGGATCGCCCGAAGAAATTTGTTTTTCATTTCCATCTGTTTTTCCTCAACCAAAACGCTGCGAATGGGCAGCGCCAGCGAGGGGTCATGCGTGGCCACCTGTTGCGAATGGGCAAGTGCGGCGTTGTTTTGGCTTCCTGACGTGCATCGCTCTGGCGTGCGTGATACCCGTCTGTGGCGCGGAAGTAAGTTCCAATCATTCCTATTTTGCTGATTTCTCATACAAATTTTCCTTTCTGAACGCAAAAACGGACATAATACTGCAAAAAACAGTCTTACGTCCGTCGTTCGTGATAGTCTATATTGTAGGCTATTCGGTGTTCTGAAATTCTTACGGTCCGGAGGGCAGACTGCTCCCCGGGCGGGCTACTCTGACTCATGAAAAATCTTACCTAGTTACAAGTTCAGTATACAATTAAAAGTAACCTTCGTAAATAGGAAGTTTTTTCGTATTGCACCATGGATGAAAAAGTGGTTTACTAAAAAGTTCAGACTATCGGTACCCTCGTTCATTTTTCCTTTCCTGAGTAAAAAGGACATAGAACTGCATAGCAGTTCTATGTCCTAAGGGCTTCTGATTTCATGTGAATTTTGTGCGTATACCTGCGGTATCGCGTCAATTCTTGGTTGCCAATCCATTTATAACGGCGCAGAAGGCAGACTGTCCCCTGGGCGGTGATACGATGACAACAAAAAATACGAAAACCTGAGTTCATTTTTATTATAGCGCGGCTAATGCTGCTTGTATAGTTGACATTTTGTCGGGTATATAAATTTATTTGCTGATAGGAGATAATTCAGCTTGCATTTTGAAGTTGCTTTGTCGACGCAAGAATACTGATTAGATTTATCACAACCCAATGCTTTGCAAAATTGCGCGAATGTGTGTTGTTGTCTGGAAAAATCAACTAGCCTGTGCTATGCTTAATTAAAACAGAATTATTTCTGGGAGGATATGCTACCATGACAGATGTGCAGCAGCGGGCGGCGGCAAAAGATTTTACAAAATATTGGACAGGCCGAGGGGACGAGAAACAGGAAACACAGCGTTTTTGGATTGACTTGCTGCGGAACGTCTACGGCGTGGAAGAGCCGGAAAAAGCCATTGAATTCGAGTATCCTGTGAAGCTGGATCATGTTAGTTTTATTGATGGATATATTCGGGAGACCCGCGTTCTTATTGAGCAAAAGGGCGCGGACATTGACCTGCGGCGGGGCTACAAACAGTCTGATGGTTCCATGCTGACACCCTATCAGCAGGCTCGTCGCTATGCAGGCTATCTGCCCCATGATATGAATCCACGTTGGATTGTGGTTTGCAATTTCCGTGAGTTTCATATCCACGATATGAACCGTCCGAATGACGAGCCGGAAGTAGTGGCACTGGACGATCTAGAGAAAGAATATCATCGCTTGAACTTTCTGGTAGACACCGGGGACGAGAATATCAAAAAGGAGATGGAGGTCTCCTTACAGGCCGGCGAAATCGTTGGCGTCCTGTATGATGCTCTTTTGAAGCAATATAAAGATCCGGAGTCCCCGGAGACACTGAAAAGTCTGAACGCCCTGTGCGTCCGGCTGGTATTTTGTCTGTACGCCGAGGATGCGGAGATTTTCGGCGGTCATGGTAAATTTCACGACTATATGCAACGGCACCAGAGCGATGCCAGACGCGCCCTGATTGACTTGTTTCGGGTACTGGATACAAAGCCGGAAGCCAGAGACCCCTATATGGATGACGATTTGGCCGCATTTCCCTATGTCAACGGTGGTCTGTTTGCCGATGAGAATATCATTATCCCTCGGCTGGATGAAAACATCGTAGACCTGATTCTTCACCGTGCAAGTGAGGACTTCGACTGGTCTTCCATCAGTCCCACCATCTTTGGCGCTGTATTTGAAAGCACTTTGAACCCAGAGACCCGACGATCCGGAGGAATGCACTATACCAGCATTGAGAACATTCACAAGGTCATTGACCCGCTGTTTCTGGATGACTTAAAGGCTGAATTGAAGGAAATTCAAGAAATCGCTATCGAACGGACGCGAAAACTCAAGCTCAAAGCATTTCAGGCCAAACTGGCTGGTTTGACCTTTCTCGATCCGGCTTGCGGTTCAGGCAATTTTTTGACGGAGACTTACTTATCTTTACGTCGATTAGAAAATAAAGTTCTGGCAGTGCTCAATTATGATCAGATAATATTGGATATGGACAATCCGATTCAGGTCTCCATTAGTCAGTTCTATGGCATTGAGATCAACGACTTCGCTGTGACCGTCGCCAAGACAGCATTGTGGATTGCGGAAAGCCAGATGATGAAAGAGACCGAAGATATCATGCACATGTCTCTGGACTTCCTCCCGCTGAAATCCTACGCGAATATTGTGGAGGGTAACGCCTTGCGGCTGGATTGGGAGAGCGTTGTGCCAAAGAATAAGCTCAATTACATTATGGGTAATCCGCCGTTTGTGGGCTACTCGCTCCAAAGCAAGGAGCAGAAAACGGATATTTTATCTATCTACATAGATGAAAAGGGAAAGCCATACAAAACAGCAGGAAAAATAGACTATGTTTCCGGGTGGTACTTTAAAGCATCCGCATTTATGCAAGGCACAGGTATTCGTACTGCTTTTGTGTCCACAAATTCCATCACTCAGGGCGAGCAAGTTGCGGGTGTTTGGAAACCGCTATATGACCGGTTTGGAATTCACATTGATTTTGCACACCGGACTTTCCGCTGGGATAGTGAAGCAAGTGTTAAAGCCCATGTGCATTGTGTGATTGTAGGGTTTAGTATCGCACAAAACAATGAAAAACATCGCCTATATACATCGGACCATGTAGCAATTGCCGAAAATATAAATGCTTATTTGTTAGATGCTCCGAATGTTTTTATTAGCAACAGAAATAAGCCACTCTGTGAAGTTCCTCTAATGACTACCGGCAATCGTCCTGCTGATGGCGGACATTTGATAATTGAAAATAATGACTATGAAGATTTTATATCCAAAGAGCCAAACGCAATTCCATATATAAAAAAGCTCATTGGATCTGCTGAATTTATCAACAACAAGAAAAGATGGTGTTTATGGTTGGTTGGGGTCAGCCCTGCAGAGCTTCGCAAAATGCCAGAAGTAATGAAGCGGGTGCAAGCATGTAAGACAGATAGGGAAAATTCCCCAGATGCTGGCCGACAAAAATTAGCTGAAACTCCATCCCTATTTAGAGAAACAAACAATCCAGATAAATATATTGTTGTTCCTAAAGTATCATCTGAACAGCGTCGTTATATCCCCATTGGTTTTTTAGATGAAACCACCATTCCGACGGATTTAGTTTTTACTATTTCTGATATAACTATCTACCACTTTGGAATTCTGACCTCCAATGTCCACATGGCTTGGATGCGTGCGGTATGCGGCCGCCTAAAGAGCGACTATCGCTACTCTAAGGATGTAGTTTACAACAACTTCCCATGGCCTACGCCCACCGATGCGCAGAAAACCAAAATCGAGGAGACCGCCCAAGCCATTCTGGACGCACGCGCCCTGTATCCCGACTCCAGCCTGGCCGATCTCTATGACGAAACCACCATGCCCCCGGAGCTGCGCAAAGCACATCAGCAGAACGACAAGGCCGTTATGCGCGCCTACGGTTTTGACATCAAAACCACCACCGAGACATCCTGCGTGGCGGAACTGATGCGGATGTATCAAAAATTGACAGAAGAAACAAAGAAATAGGGGACGGCAGAGTGGTTTTGTGTGCCCGATTTTATATGTGAGGAATTGGTAAGGGAATGATCCGCTGGACTAAGATGGGAATATTTTTCAAATCAGGATTACATCAGGAATGTTGATGTGTGTAAATTATGCGAGGTGTCGGTAGCTACAACAATCGAGTTTTTGCTGGGGAAGTTGCAAAACAATTGAAGGGGCGGAGGAATTTCGCGTGCAAGAATACTTGAAATCTTATGTGCAGGCTGCGATACAAGGCTCTGAAAGCTATTATCGATACCTGACGGAGCATCAGCGCGGGTTGATCGAGTACCGGGTTTTGAAAATAAGAAAGGAAGGATCGTACTTTGTGCTAACTTTGCGGTCTTTGCTTTCATATGCGGATACGGTGCAGTTGCGGATCGAGAATAAGATATATACACAAGAGCAAATCAAGCCAACGGAATATTGCGAGCAAACCAATGAGTTGACCGTGCGTCCATTGGATGAGTTGCGGCAAGTGTTGGCAGATACTCCGATACATAAGATAACCGTAATCTCGGATTTACGCTTTTTGGTGAAACGGGTGGAAGACTGGTACCGCAGTTATGGGCTGCAAATTGCGCTGCCTACACAATTGGATTCGGTTTCGCTGCCAAAAGATGTGGCTTTGTCATCGCAGGCTTCAGAGGAACAGAAAAATGCTGTTGCAGCAGCGTTATCGCAGCCGTTTTCCTACATTTGGGGTGCGCCGGGCACGGGGAAAACACAGTTTGTTTTGGCACAGTGTATTCTGGCGTATGTTCAGGCTCAAAAGCGAATTTGGATCACGGCACCGACAAATAATGCAGTTGAGCAGATGCTATACGGTGTGTTGCCGATTTTACAGGAGGCCGGAATTTCATTGCAAAAGGTGCTTCGCTTAGGAGTGCCTTCTCGGGCGTTTAAAAGTCAATACAGTGAAGTGTGCGAACAAACGGATAAAGCAAAATTGCACGGGGAAATACAGGCACAGTTATTGCAGATAGAAGCTGCAATTGCTGCAAATCAAGAAAAACTGGACAAATTAGCAGCATATCGCAATTTTTTATCCTTTGAAAAGGCACAGGATTTTCTAGAGAGTGCATTGCCAGATTGGCAACAACGACTGCAGCAGAAAATATCGGAACTCGATAGATTAGAGCGGGAATGTATCGAATGGCAGGGAAGAGGATATTTGGTGCTTGCAGAACTGGAGACCTGCCAGACAAAAGAGAAAAAGCATACAGCAAATGTGTCTGATTTCACAAGACAGGTACGACTATACAGCAGCGGTTGGAGAAAATGGCTATTCGCTGGGCGTAGGGATAAATTGATGCAGTCGCTTCAAAAAGAAATGCACGAGTTGGATGAAGTGCGTGCGCAGAGCCATCAGTTGATTGCAGAACGCGAGGAGTATATCCAGAAAGAAGCGGATGCCCGGCAGCAACAGAAGCAAGTTCTGAAGGAGATTGCGCATAGCAAAACAGAACTGCAGATGTGGGCATCATATTGGAAGCCGTTGCTGCAGTCCGCCAAGAAGTTGCGGGAAGCATGTTTTACAGCAGATTTGGCGGCTTTTTGTACCCAACTTGAACGAGCACGCAATATTTTGGAGGACAAACGTCCGCAATATGAAGAGTGTAGTGAGTGGTCTGAAACCGCGCTGTTGGAGAGCAAAAAAGACTTAGAGCAGCAAAAAGCCAGTTGTCTACAACAAAAAGAAAATTTGGAAGAGCAGGGTAATGGCATACGCTGGCGCGAATGCTTGGTGCTGGCGGGAACTGTGGATACTTGTCTATATCGGATGCCGCCGAATGGAGAATTGGCTCCGGCCCATATCTTTTTGGATGAGGCAGGGTACTGCTCGCTGATCAAAGGTGCTGCGCTGCTTGCTTACGCTTGTCCGGTAACATTTTTGGGAGACCATATGCAGCTACCGCCGGTTTGTGAAATGCCTGATGAGGATATGCAGGAAGGCCGGGAGCCAAATGTGTGCTTGTGGGCACAATCTGCGTTGTTTGCAGAGGACATTTTCACACAATCAATTTTACAGATTGCGAATATATATTTGATGCACCGGCCTGCGCGATTTGAAAAACTGAAGCGTTTTGATTTGACACATACCTACCGCTTTGGGGAAGCGTTGGCAAAGGTTCTGGCCAAAACGGTATATTCCAGTTCGTTTTATGGCAACCCTGCGCATAAGACGGATATTTTCGTTTTGCATGCCGCAGCTTCGCAGGAAAAAGTGAAAAAACGCACCAGTCCGACGGAATGTCGCGCAATCTCTTCTTACATTCAATCGCATCCTGATGAACAGGTCGGGGTGATTACGCCATACAAGAATCAGCGGGATGCGATACGGAATCTGTTACCGCGTTCGTCTGGTTGGGAGGATAAGGTTTTAACGGTACATGGCTCGCAGGGAAGGGAATGGGATACGGTGTTATTCAGCGTTGTAGATACTCTGGATAAATGGTTTACTGATTCCGATCGGTTGGAGAGCAATGGAAAACGTGTCATCAATACCGCTGTCAGCCGTGCAAAACGACGTTTGATTCTGGTGTGTGATGCAGAGTATTGGGGGATGCAGCATGCTCAACTGATCGGACAGCTGCTGAGAGTTGCAGAGAGATATGACGGTCTTTTGCAGTCAGGCATTTCGAAGGTTTAAATTTAGAACAAATAGGGTGTTGAGGAAAGAATAAAAAATTTCTAGTCCTAGAAAGGGCGTGTTGAAATCGTGGAATACATTGTAGATGATCGCAAACTAACCGCTGAAAGATTTGTTCCTTTTGTCAATCGGATATGGAAAGGGGAATATGACTTACCGAAGACCGCCGTTGCATTGTCGCGGACGCTGAATATCACCGCGTATGAGGGCGGTGAACTGGTTGGCTGTCTGCGTATTTTGACAGATGGATATTTCTTCGGGACAATCACTGAACTGTTGGTGCTTCCAGCCTACCAAAAACAGGGGATTGGAAGCCGCCTTTTGCAACTAGCAAAAGAAAATGCGCCTACGCTTCTGTATTTTGGTGCCCAGCCGGGAGTGGAGCATTTCTATGAAAAGAATGGCTGCAAAAAGAGTCTGCAATCATACAGTTTCGATTAAAAGGGGGGAGAATAATATGATATCGATTTGCGGGACAGAGTGCTGCAAAGACTGTCTGTGTCTTGCTGCGTGTGGCGGATGCGAACAGGTGGATGGACACCCCTTCGGCGGTGTTTGTGTGGCAGCAGAATGGGTGAAAGATGGAGGTCTCGAGAATCTCGCGCGTCAGAAAGACTGTCTGGTCAAGGAAGTAAATGCATTAGGTGTCAAGGGGCTGCAGGTGGACGACCTCTACTATCTTAGCGGTTGTTATGTGAATTTGGAGTATAGGCTTTCAAATGGGACTTCGATAAAGCTGCTGGAAGATAATAAAGTGTATCTGGGCAACCAGATTGAGATCCCCGGTACAGAGCGTTGCTATGGCGTTGTAGGCGATGCGGAGTACCTGCTGGTGTGTGCGTATGGAAGTGGTGGATCTGACCCGGAGATTATTGTTTATCGAAAACGAAACTGTGAAGTGGAGGGAGCCTGATGGCTCCTTCTTTTTTTGTTGATTCCGGTTTTATTGGCAAACAGAACAACAAAAGCCATTATGATATGAAACTTTCTGGAAACGATCCAATGAACCATTTTTAATGCAGCGGCTCCTATAAACAGAGGCGTTGCATGTACGAGGTGGGGTATGGCGGGTAAGTCGTATGAACACCTGCTACCGCGGTTGACAGGTAGTCGCACTTATGATAATATACTAACTGTACTATTGCAAATAATACGGTTAGAGAATGGGGTGGATTTCATGTTCAAAAAGATGACAGCATGGGTTCTCACAGCAGCATTGTTTATGCCCATATGGCCGGCGCAGGCGTTTGCAGCTAGCTGGGAGTCGGACTATGGGTTTACAGAACTTCGGACGGAGCAAGCGGATGGAGGCACCTATCATCTGCTCGAGCACACAGATACGGGTGCTCAGGTAGTGTGGCTGGACAACGGCAGCGAAACGCGCGAGTTTGCCGTCGGCTTCCGCACGCCGCCTGAGGACAGCAAAGGTGCGAACCATGTCCTTGAGCACTCGCTGCTGTGCGGCAGCGAGCAGTATCCCTTGAACGACCTGATGCACATTTTGCAGAACAGTTCGGTTGCACAGGAAATCAACGCCTATACGAGCGAGGACTATACGACCTATGTGTTCTCCACCACGGATGAGCAGGATTTCTACAACCTTGCGGATATCTACACCACTTGTGTACTGTTTCCGCGCCTGCGCACCGAGCCGAATATCTTCAAGCAGCAGGGCATCCGTACCGAATGGGTAAATGGCAAAGCGCAGTATAATGGCATTGTGTACAGCGAGCTGCGCTTGCGCAATTTAGATACCGCGCAGAACTCGCTGAACTTTGTGTCCAGCCAGTTGTACGAAAACCTGTACGGGGATACCTCGCCGACGTTTGATGCGGGTGGAGCGATCCCAGACATCCTCGATTTGACCTATGAGGATGTCATGCGGGTTTATGATACTTATTACACGCCTTCCAATATGCTGATTTATACAGCTGGCGAGCAGGACATTGATAAAACGCTCGCCATGCTAGACAAGTATCTTGACCAAGCGGGTGATCGGAACCGCCCTACGATCCAAATTGATGCGGAGTCGGTCGCGCCGTCCAAGTTGGTGCAGGAGTACAATATCACAGAAACAACGCAGACGGTTGATATCGGCTTTATGGCGCATGGTCCAAGCCTGCTGGACAGCAAAAAGTCTGAGGCATGGGGCGCGCTGGTGACCTGCATACAGCAAATGCTGCGTGCGCAGTTCCCAGACGCGCTGGCCTATACCGTGGGCGGCAATGCAGGCGGAGTCTACAATGTCGGCATCATTCTATCGCAGGTACCAATCGGGCAGAAAGATGCGGCAGTCGCGGCGATGCAGCAGGCGCTTGCCGATATCGCGCAGAATGGCATCCCAGCCGATATGCTGAACGACGCGCTCGACCAGCAGGAAGAGGCGCAGCAGTTCGGCCGTGAGGAGGTTTTCATGGGCTTCGCCTATGCGAATGATCCGCTGGCTTGTGTCGGTCGTGCGGAGGTGATCAGCGGTTTGCGGAACGATCCGGACTACTTCAAGGCACTTGCCGCCGAATGGAAAGACAGCCCGTATCAGACCCTTGCGGTTTCGGGCAACGGCGCAACGCAGCCCGAAACCTATGAGCCGCAGCTGACTGCGGCGGAATTGGAGCAGGTCAAACGGGACACCGAGGATTTCAACGCATGGCTCGATCGGTCGGACGATCCGGCTGTGCTTGCCCGCCTGCCGATGCTGGATCTGAAAGATTTTGCGGACGATCCGTTCTCGATGAACCAGATAAACGAGACTGTAGATGGTGTGACGTATTATCTTAACGAGGAAGCACAGAGCCAGACACCGTCCTTTTCGTTATATTTTCCGGTCGAGGTTAAAAACGAGGATGCCGCGTTGTGGTGCCTGCTGTGCGAATTCCTGAATGATCGCATGCAGGCGGCTGGCCTATCAGGGTATCTGGGTATGTCTTCGGGCGAGCGGTATGACGATCTGGATACCCTGCACCCGGCGCTTGTCCTTGGTGGGTCTGGTGAAGCGGGCAAGGTGGGGGAGGCTGTGCAGGTGCTTGCCGCTTGGCTGCAAAGCCCGCCGCTTGCGGATACAGCTGCGCTGCGTGCCTTTCTGACCGAGCGGAAGAGCGCGCTGCGTGCGCAGTACAGCGATCCGTACTACTATGAATACAGCATGATGCTGCAGGCCAGCACCCAGCCAAATCGATTCATGGATAGCATTCCTGCGGGCTATGTGGGTGCGTCGATGTCGTATAAGGATTTTATCGATGCGGCGGTCGCTGATCCAGACGGCAATAAGGCGTTGCTTGCGCGCATGCGCGCTTTGTTGGATAGCGCGCTGCATCGTACTGGTGTTGCGGCGGAGTTTACCGGCAGTCGTGCGGATTACAGCGATTTTCGGCAGGCTGCGGCAGCTTGCATCGCCGCGCTGCCCGCGGGGACGGGCGCATCCTCGTGCGAATGGCTGCCGCAGGGCTGGCCGAGTGCGCTGGTGATATCCTCCAACACGCAGGCTTCCAACCATGTGATGCTGGTCGGGGCATTTGAACAGAAGCCGGAAAGCATGGCGGTATACGATGTGCTGGGTGCGGTTTTAACGGCAAAGTATATGCTGCCCGAGCTGCGCGATCGGCGCGGCGTGTACGGTGCGACGCTGCGCTTTGAGCCGAACGGTGTGACCATGGTGTCTTCCGGTGGTGTGAGCGTAGATGAAGCGATTGCGGTGTTTCGGGGTGCGGCGGCATTTCTGCGCGCGCTGGAATTGGCGCCGAGCGAGCTGGCAGGCTTCAAGGTCAGCGCGGTCAGTGAGTTTGACAACAACGCAGCATGGGAGCGCGCGAGCGGCTTAGGGCTGGCGCGCGCAGGACGCACGCAAGCGGATTACGCGGCGGAACGCGCGGCAATCCTCGCCGTTACCGAGGACGATCTCAAAGCTTGCGCGGACGAACTGGAACGCATGCTCCAGCAGGCAACCGTGTTTGCGCAGACAACCAAGTCTGCGGCGGCTGGGGTGCAGTATCCGTTTGCCGCTCATGTTGACGGGGATACGGGCAAGGTGACGCCGCAGCTGCGGAGCGATATTTCGGTGTCGAACGATACGACGCCGGTCACCCGCGGCGAAGTTGCGGAATTGCTGGCGGAATTTCTGGTTGACCAGAGCGCGGCCGAGCAGCCGGATTTGGAAAGATTTACGGATGTAACATCGGGCAGTGCACAGGCAAATGCGCTCGCCAAGCTGCATGATCGTGGCCTGCTGAACGGCTATGCGGACGGCAGCTACCGCCCACAGGAAAAGATCACCCGTGCGGAGTTTTGTGCCATTGCGTCTGCATTGACAAAGGATACCTCGAAAGTAGGTGAGCAGTCGTTTCGGGATGTACCGGATAATCACTGGGCGCATGATGTGATTGCTGGCATGGCGGCGCAGGGAATTCTCGAAGGGTATGGCGATGATACCTTCCGCCCGGAGGAGCTGGTCACACACCGGCAGACAACACTGATTCTGCAGCGGTTGGCAAACGCATAAGTGTCATCGAAAAGACCAAAACAAGAAAACTGCATTTCGTGCAAAAGGCCATGCGGGGCGATATGCCACGCATGGCCTTTCTGCTTTATTTTGCATGGTGGTGCACAAGTTTGCAAAAGCATTCGCTGTGTGCCTGTCCGAAAATTATTATAATTCGTTGATCGTTTCGGACACTGCCATATTACAGATTCTTTTTCCGGGGGCCAAAGGGACAATTAGTGCGGTACATACCAGCAGCACCAAAATCCCGCCCGCAGAGGAAAGGGGAAGATGCCAAGCTGTGCCCCAATAGTTGGTGATCATCTGCCCATAGAGGAAGTAGTGCAGCGGTAGGCCCAAACCGAAGCCTGCAACGAGCCCCAGTAAGGTGTAGGTGGCAGATTCTGTGGTGATCATCTTTTGGATTTGGCGTCTGTCCATGCCTACGGCACGCATAGCACCATATTGTCTTGTTCTGGCAGACACACTCATGGCAATGCTGTTTGCCGTATGGATAATGGTGATCAGGGTGATAACCACCAGAAAACCGTACACAAAGAGGCAGAACATGAAATAGGTGCTTTGGGTGTCCTTGTTTTGGGCAAGACGGTCATAAAAGTCGTACTGTCCATTGGCCAAAGCTTGAAGCTGATTGACATCTTGCTGTGTGGCGTCTGGGGTCAGCTGCACATCCAGAATCGCATAGGCATCCTTTCCTGTGATTGCGGTAAACAGCATTTCCGAGCAGATTACCGTGGGCTGATCCGATGTGTCAAAGGGGCTGTCCTCCAGAACACCGACCACCGTGAGGGAGGTGTTGTTCAGGTGGATGACATCGCCCACCTGCAAGGTGTTGCTTTTGTCAAAAACCGTCAGCACACCGGTGCCTTCCCGTACCGCATCCATATTTCCAGACACCAAATCCCCCTCTGCCCACTGAAACTGCTGTGCATCATAGGAGATCAGATCGATTGTACCGGATTTTCCCTCGTACGTTGCGGGGAGACTTTTATACATCCGTCCAAATGCGCGTTCGACATAGGGCTGCTGCTCCACCGCCGCGGCAAAACTTTTGTCAATCTCACACTGATTTTCCGGGCTGCTGTAAAAGACATCTGGCGCCCATGGCTGCAGCGGATTCAGAGCAAGCTGGACCCATTGAACCAGAACGGAGAAACTCAGAATCAGGATGATGCTGAGCGCAAAGGAACCGGTCATGAGAAGCAGATTTTTCGGCGAGGATACGGCATGGTGCATGCCGAGGGCCGTCTCAATCTTCAAAAAGCCTTTCCGCACCGGCCGGGACACGGAGTTGCCTTGGGCACTGTTTCCGGTGACCGCAGCAATCGGAGAGACAGACGCTGCCCGCCTTGCCGGGGAAAGGGAGGACAGCAGCACCGTCAAAACGCCCACAACAACACCGCTGCAGATCCCGATGGTGCTGACCCCAAAGAGCGGAATCTGCACGAACTCTGCGCCGGCGCCAAAGCGAAGGAGGGCACAAAGAAGCCAAGTGACCAGAATACCCAAAACGACCCCGACGGGAACCGCTGTTTTACACCAAAAGAGTGCTTCCAGCCGGACAATGTGCATGATCTGCGCCTGGCTTGCGCCGATACAGCGGAGCATTCCAAAAAATTGAGTTCGCTCTGCAGTGCGGCTGTTCAGACTGCCTGCAATCATAAAGACTCCCGCAGCCAAAACCAACACGAACAAGATCGCGGCTACCAGATAGAGCCCCATCACATACGGATCGCTGCTGAATCCGGTCAGCCCCAAAAGGGCGGTATTCTCGGACAGATTTTCTGTCGTAAATCCATAGGCCTGCTGCAGTTCTGTGATGACCTTGCGGGGATTGGCATCTTCGGTAAAGCGTACAAAACAGACAGGGACAGATTCATACCCCTCCGCTTTGGCAAGGTCTTGAAAGGCGTCCCAGCTGACAAACGCTCCTACCACATCGGCGTCGTCGCTGATGGTGACATCCCCGCCAAAACCAGAAATCGTATAGTGATACTCTTTTGAAGGGGTGTGCAGGGTGATTTGGTCGCCCACCTTCACATCGAGCAATTCCTTTGAACGGTTGGAGAGTAAAATTTCTCCCTCGTTTGAGGGACAACTGCCCTCGGTCAGATCGTTATAGATCTTCGTCAGAATTTGATCATCTGCACCGACAATGACACAGGTTTTTCCCTGAATAGAATAGTCTTGGGATAGATCAAAGTTCAAGCCGTCGTATCGCTGGGCAGCGACCACATCCGGCCGCTGGGCAATTTCCTCAACCTGCTGGTCAGAGGGTTCCTTCAGCATTATATGCCAATTCCCGTGACTTTCGATGGCACGGACCTTTTCCATACGGATGGCCATATCCGCCAT
>DXDZ01000005.1 GCA_019115185.1 Candidatus Agathobaculum merdipullorum | reverse complement strand
GGACTGAAAATCCCCGTGTCGGTGGTTCGATTCCGCCCGGAGGCACCATAAATATGCGGCTGTAGCTCATCTGGTAGAGCGCCACCTTGCCAAGGTGGAGGTAGCGAGTTCGAGCCTCGTCAGCCGCTCCAAAAAGAAAACGCCTGTCTATGACAGGCGTTTTTGTTTTCCACTTTCTTCCCCTGCTTGCCCACGCAAATGGTCTGTGATATACTCTGACCATACTTTATTGAGAGGTTTTCCAATATGCTGCATGAATTTTCCCGCGAGGAGCTGCTGCTTGGCGCAGACGCGCTGCAAAAGCTCGCTACCTCCCATGTTGCGGTGTTCGGCATCGGCGGCGTCGGCTCGTTTGCCTGCGAAGCGCTGGCCCGCGCAGGCGTCGGTGAGCTGACCCTGATCGACAATGACACGGTTTCGCTGACCAACCGCAACCGCCAATTGATCGCACTGGCCTCCACCACCGGTCAGCCCAAGGTCGAGGTCATGCGCGCACGCATCGCAGATATCAACCCGCGCTGCACGGTGCATGCGCTGCAACAATTTTATACGCCGGACAGCACGCTTGATCTGACGCAGTTCGATTATGTGATTGACGCAATCGACACGGTCACTGCCAAACTGCACCTGATTTCGGAATGCGACCGATTGGGTGTGCCGCTTATCTGCTCCATGGGAACGGGCAACAAGCTCGACCCGACCCGCTTTGAGGTTGCGGACATCTATAAAACCTCGGTCTGCCCGCTCGCGCGCGTCATCCGACTGGAATGCAAAAAACGCCGCATCCGCCGGCTCAAGGTGGTCTATTCTAAGGAAGAGGCGCGCACGCCCCTGCCCTCGGACGAACAGAAAGGCACCGCAGGCCGCGCCGTTCCCGGCAGCGTATCCTTTGTGCCGCCGGTTGCCGGTATGATTCTGGCGGGCGAAGTCATCAAGGCGCTGACCGCGAATCTGCTGCCTTGAGCGCGCACCTTGCTATTTGTCCGCGTCCATGATATGATAAAGCCAGAATCCACAAGAAAAGGTGTTTTGATGGAATATATCACCCACTCGCCCGAGGAAACCGAAGCCTTTGGCGCAGAGTATGCCGCATCGCTGCATCCGGGCGACGTTGTCGCCTTCTCCGGCGACCTCGGCGCAGGCAAAACCGCCTTCACCCGCGGCGTGCTGCGCGGCCTTGGCTATCAGGGCCGGGTCACCAGCCCGACTTTCGCCATTGCCAATGAATACGATACGCCCGGCGGGCGCGTAGCGCATTTCGACCTGTACCGCATTCTGGACAGCGAAGCGCTGTTTGAGATCGGTTTTGACGAATATCTGGACGGCAGCCGCATCGTTTTGATTGAATGGAGCGAAAACGCGGCGGATATCCTGCCGGAGCGCTACAAAACCGTTCATATTGCATACGGCAGCGCGCCGGATGACCGACGGATCACCACTGGGGAGGTGGACGCATGAAAATACTGGCTTTGGAGTCCTCCGCCGTCAGCGCCTCGGTTGCACTAACCGAGGACGAAAAACTGATCGCGCAATCCTTTCAAAACTGCGGCCTGACCCATTCGCGCACGCTGCTGCCGATGGCGGAAAGCCTGCTGCAAAACTGCGGGCTGACGCTCGACGAAGTTGATGCCATTGCTGTGGCGCACGGCCCCGGCTCATTCACCGGCGTGCGGATTGGCGTGGCAACCGTCAAAGGGCTGGCGCTCGGCGCGGACAAGCCGTGCATCGGTGTATCCACGCTGGACGCGATGGCGCACGGCGCACGCGCGCTCGGTGGCCGCCTGTGCTGCGTGATGGACGCGCGCGCAGGACAGGTGTACAACGCGCTGTTTTCGATCGAAAACGAGCTGCCCCGCCGCCTGTGTGAAGACCGCGCAATCAAACTGACCGACCTTGCAGAAGAAATCGGCAATACGTCGTATTTTCTGGTTGGAGACGGCGCCGAACTATGTTATAATACCCTTAGGGAAAAATGTACCGGCCTGCGTCTTGCACCGCCCGAGCTGCGCTACCCCACCGGTTACGGTGTTGCTGCCGCTGCCCTGCCGTTATTACAAGCAGGTAAGACATGCGCCCCACAAGAGCTGGACGCCTTTTACCTACGCCGTCCGCAGGCCGAACGCGAACGTATGAAACGGCTTTCCGGCGATGCATCTAATCTACATTAAAGGAGACAAACGATTATGGCTACCGTTCATGAAATGGATCACCCGCTGATCAAGCATAAGCTCAGCCTGATGCGCGATAAAACCACTGGCGTAAAGGAGTTCCGCGAAGCGACCCGCGAAATCGCCATGCTGATGTGCTATGAGGCAACCCGCGACCTGCCGCTCAAGGAAATCACCATCGAAACCCCGCTGGCAGATGCACGTGTGCATGTGATTTCCGGCAAGAAGATCGCGCTGGTTCCCATCCTGCGCGCCGGTCTTGGCATGGTAGAAGGCATGCTCGAAATGATCCCGGCTGCCAAGGTCGGTCACATGGGCATGTACCGCAATCCGGACACGATGCAGCCGATCGAATATTACTGCAAGCTGCCGAACGACATCGAGGATCGTGACGTACTGCTGCTCGACCCGATGCTGGCAACCGGCGGCTCGGCAATCGCTGCCATTGATGGTCTCAAGCGCCGCGGCGTAAAACACATCAAGCTGATGAACCTGATCGCAGCGCCGGAAGGCATTGAAGCTGTTCAGAAGGCTCACCCGGATGTCGAAATTTTCGTCGCTGCCATTGATCAGAAGCTCAACGACCACGGATATATTGTTCCGGGTCTGGGCGATGCCGGCGACCGTATTTTCGGCACGAAGTAAAACAAAAAAACACAAAAAACGGTGCGGCACCACGCTGCACCGTTTTTACAGGAGCATTCAAATGGAAATTCAGCATTATGAAATGGAATCCGAGCGGCTGCGCTTCCGCCGTCTGCGCGCGGATGACTTTGCTCTTATCGCCCCGATTTTGCAGGATGCGCAGACTATGTATGCATGGGAGCACGGTTTTTCCTATGAAGAAGTGGTTGACTGGATCGCGGATATGCTGCGCCGCTATCACGAAGATGGGTGTGGGTATCTTGCCGGTCTTGACCGCGAAACCGGTGAGCTTTTTGCTCTGGCGGGGCCGCTGGTAGAGCACCTGGACGCGGAAACCTCTGCGATCGGAGTGGGCTACATCGTGCGCCGCGATCTTTGGGGACAAGGCTACGGAACCGAATGCGCCCGCACTGCGCTCACCTTTGCGTTTGAAAAGCTGAACGTGCCGCGTGCGCTCGCTCTGATCCGACCGGACAACATCGCTTCGCTTCACGTTGCGGCGGCCTGCGGCATGAAGCCAATCGGACAGCTCACAAAGCAATATCGCGGTAAGGAACTGCCGCATGTGGTATGTGCGGTTGATCGTGAGAAGTTTTTCGAGACGTTGTCTGTTGCTTCCGCAGAGCCAGACGAAACGGCGCAGCAACCGCCGGAACAGGAATAAAAAAACAGCAGCCGAAAGCAGATCGGCTGCTGTTTTTTATTTACAGAATCGAACCTGACCCGTCGTCTGCCTGCTTGCTAATCGAGCGAATCACCACTGTATAGCTGTCGCCGTCCTCGGTTGTGACAGCGACACGGTCGCCCTGTTTTCTGCCCAGCACAGCTTTGCCCAGCGGCGCTTCGCGGCTGATACGGCCTTGCAGCGGATCACAGCGCACGGTGGTCACCACCTGAATCGTCTCGGTTTCGTCGTCATCCTCAAAGTACAGCTCCACCTTGTCAAACAGACCAACCTCGTCCGCTGCGGCTTTGTCCTCAATCACGCGCGCCGATTTAATCATGCGCTCCAGATAGCGGATGCGACTGCGGTTACGGTTCTGCGCCTGCTTGGCCGCCTTATACTCGAAATTCTCGCTCAGGTCGCCGAAGGCGCGCGTGCGCTTGACCTCCTCGATCAGCTCCGGCATCAATTCCAGCTTGCGATGGTCGAGTTCCTTCTGCATCATCGCAATATCCTGCGCCGTCAATTCATCATGCATATAGTATTTTCCTCTTTTCCTTGCGCGCACTTACCGCGCAAAACATGAAAAAGGCCGCTTTGCAGCAGCCTTTCCGTTTCCAATCATCATTATCGGTACTGCTCTGCCCACACGGGCGCATTCGCCGCAAGCGAAGCGGGCACATCCAGCACACGCTGATTGGCGCTGCCGCGAAAGCGCAATTCAAGATTGCGTTCTGCCTCGATAAACGGCCCATCCACCAGCAAATCCAGCTGCTCGAGCAGTTTTCTCACAAATGGATCGGGCAGCTCCAGCAGCTGCTCAAACGTATAGCCGGAATACGCCATCAGGTGCTTGCCCTTTGCCTTCAGCGCCACCGTCAGATGATACAGCGGCTCAGGCTGACAAAACGGCTCGCCGCCCGAAAAGGTCACGCCCTTCACCAGTGGATTGCGGCACATATCATGCAGCAGCGTATCCAAGTCCATCTCCTTGCCGCCCGCGAAGTCATGCGTCTGCGGGTTATGGCAGCCGGGACAATGGTGCGGGCAGCCTTGCGTAAACAGCGTATAGCGGAAGCCGGGGCCGTCCACAATGGACTCCCCGACCGTACCCGCAATGCGTATGGTGCCTTCCATCACGCAGTATGCTCCTCTTCCATCGAGCAGCAGGAAACCGTGTGCTTGACGCGGTCATGCTCCTCTGCACGCTTGGCATTGTTAAAACGATCGAGCGTGCCAACCAGATAACCCGTAATACGGCGGATGCGCTCAAAGCCTACGCCCTCACCAATCAACTGCTCCTGCATTTCCTTTTTCTCCATGATATAACGCTTCCTTTCTTATTTCTTAACCACTTGCAATGTATTAGGCAGACGGTCGGCTTCTTCGGCGGGATCGCCGTGATAGCCCAGCGTCATACTGTTCAGATGCTTGTACAGTCCCAGCTTTTGCAGCTTGGACAGCGGTACGCCCTCGCCCTCGTGCCGTCCGCAGCGCGGGCAGGTCTCCCCGATGATGCCGGTGTAACCGCAAACCGGATCGCGGTCGATCGGATGGTTGATTGCGCCGTAGCCGATACCGGCTTCCTTCATCGCGCGGACAACCGCCTCGAACGCCTCCAGATTCTGCGTCGGGTCGCCATCCAGCTCGATATAGCTGATGTGGCCGCCGTTGGTCAGTTCGTGATACGGTGCTTCCAGCGTGATCTTCTCAAATGCAGAGATCGGATAATAAACCGGGATATGGAACGAGTTGGTGTAATAATCTCGGTCGGTCACACCCTCGATACGGCCGTATTTCTCGCGGTCGATCTTGACAAAGCGACCGGACAGGCCTTCCGCCGGGGTTGCAATCAGCGAGAAGTTCAGGCCGTATTTCTCACTCGCCTGATCCATGCGCTCTCGCATATGACCGACGATCTCAAGGCCCAGATTCTGCGCTTCTTCGCTTTCGCCGTGATGCTTGCCGATCAGCGCTTTAAGCGTCTCCGCAAGGCCGATAAAGCCGAGCGTCAGCGTACCGTGTTTGAGCACATCACCGACCGTATCATCCGGGCCGAGCTTGTCCGAATCGATCCAGACGCCCTCACCCATCAGGAACGGATAGTTGCGTACCTTCTTAGCCGACTGAATGCGGAAACGCGCCAGAAGCTGGTCGATCACCAGATCAATTTTACGGTCGAGGTCCTCAAAGAACCAGTCGATATCGCCGTGGCTGCGAATCGCAATGCGCGGCAGATTGATCGAGGTAAACGAGAGATTGCCGCGGCCGTTGACGATCTCGCGGGTCGGATCATAGTGGTTGCCGATCACGCGCGTGCGGCAGCCCATATAAGCACATTCTGTTTCCGGATGGCCGGGCTTATAATACTGCTTGTTAAACGGCGCATCGAGGAACGAGAAATTCGGGAACATACGCTTTGCCGATACGCGGCAAGCCAGCTTGAACAGGTCGTAGTTCGGCTCGCCCTCGTTATAGTTGACGCCTTCCTTGACCTTGAAAATATGAATCGGGAAAATCGGGGTCTCTCCATTGCCCAGACCGGTCTCGGTTGCGAGCAGCAGCTGCTCAATCACCAGACGTCCTTCGGGCGAGGTGTCCGTGCCATAGTTGAGCGAAGAGAACGGAATCTGTGCACCAGCACGCGAATGCATGGTGTTCAGATTATGGACCAGCGCCTCCATCGCCTGATACGCGCTCTTGCGCGTTTCCTTGTCTGCATACTTGCGGGCAAAGCGCATGCATTTCTGCACCGCCTGCTCGTCCAGCGTTTCGCTGAGCGCCGCCGCCATCGCTTCATCATACCCATTATCGCCAGCAAGGCAAGCCCATTTGCCGGTCTGCTGTTCGACCCGCTCGGTCAGCGCCTGCGCGTCTACTTCGTTATTCTCGTCTGCACCGAACACTTCCAGCGCCTTGGCGAGGTTGCTGCGGAACAGCTTGCGGAAGGTCTTGCGAATACCGGGCGCCATCGAATAATCGAAATTCGGCACCGACTGTCCGCCGTGCTGGTCGTTCTGGTTGGATTGAATGGCGATGCATGCCAGAGCCGCATACGAGCGGATATCATTCGGCTCACGCAGGAAACCGTGACCGGTGGAAAATCCGCCGTCAAACAGCTTGAGCAAATCAATCTGGCAGCAGGTTGTCGTCAGCGTCAGAAAATCCAGATCGTGGATATGAATGTCACCCTCCCGATGCGCCTTAGCATGCGCCGGATCGAGGATAAACATTTCATAAAACTGCTTTGCGCCCTCCGAGCCATACTTAAGCATGGTGCCCATCGCAGTATCGCCATCGATATTGGCGTTTTCGCGTTTCACATCATTTTCGAGCGAGGACTGGAAGGTTAGGTCTTCGTACACCTTCATCAGTCTGGTGTTCATTTCACGCACGCGGGTGCGCTCATTGCGATACAGAATGTACTTCTTCGCCGTGCGGGCATGTCCGCTTTCGATCAAAACCTTCTCTACTGTATCTTGTATCTGCTCCACCGTGGGAATCTGATCTCCCACGACCTCTTCGAGCATTTTTTCCACTTGTTCAGCCAGACCGCGCGCCATCTCAGAATCCTGCCCGCCGGTAGCCTGCGCCGCCCGGAAAATCGCACCCGCAATCTTGTCAAGTTCGAAGGGGGCTTTTCGTCCGTCGCGTTTGAGAATCTGCTGAATCATAAGTTTGTTTCCCTCTCTCATACAAAAACCGCCTTGCGGCGATCACAAAATTTCGTAGATTGTTCTGGATTTTCGCACCATATCTTGTGCCTGTGCTATATATTTTACCGCTCCCGCATCAGCCTGTCAAGGGGAAACGGGCTTTTTGGAAGAAATGTAGGAATCAAAATATTTTTCTTGTTGCTTTCTCTGAAATTTTGTTTTTTATCTCTGTGGACAATGTGGAAAACGCTTTGTGGATAACTGCTTCTCTGTGGAAAAACCTGTGCTTTTCCTGTTGATGGCTGTGGAAAACCCGTTATGCCCGGCACACAATATATAGTATACATCTTTTTCCACCATTCGACTAAATCCGACCGGCAAACACACAAAAAGAGAAGGCCGCAGCAATGCTGTGACCTTCCCTGACGAAAGGTTATTCTCTCCTAATCTGCCAAGCCGATTGCGCTCGACAGCGGAACGGAAAGCACCAATCCATGGCTTCGTGTATTCATGCCGACCGCCTTCATCAGCGCAGTCATAACTTCCTGCCGCTCCTCACTGCGCACAATCAAAAACACGATTTCCTTTTCTGCCTGAATCTCAATGCCGAAAAAGCGCTTGACTTCATCTTCCGCGATGCCGCGCGCTGCAATCACAGTGCCGCCGCGCGCACCCGCTTTGCGTGCCGCGTCCATGGCGACATTGGTATATCCCCGTTCCATCACCACAACGACTGCATCCAAGCCACACGCTCGCTCTGTCTTATTCATCCTCTCCGCCTCCTTGCTTTCCACATCCGATTGCGTCAACAGCTGGTGCCACCGCACACCAATTCCGTTAATCAGAACGGTGAAGGCGATTCCCTTGCCCGGATACCGCATTTGCAGACCATGCCCCAGTTTTTCCAGCAGCAGCCGCGCCCGTTCCCGATCGGTCAGGCAAAGCACAATCGCCTTAGCGGTTTCACCGATGCCGAGCAAATCCAGCATTTCCGTCTTTGCTGTGCCATGCGCCATGCAGACAAAATCCACCAGCACATGCGTATCCCGATACAGGCGAAGCACCTTTTCGCTCTGCGACACATCGACCACAGAAACCACCAGTTCAACCGCACTCCGTGCGGCCATCTGAGGCTGATATTCACGCATCCTGATCCTCCTCTTCCAGTACGATGATCTCTTCATCCTCCGCTGCGTCGGACTGCGCCGCACCATCTGTCCGACGCATTTTGCACTGATACAGCAAGCCGAGGATTTGAATGGTCAAAAGCGGCGTCATCGCAACCATTGCCACAATGCCGAACGCATCCGTCAAAACATTGCCGCCTAATGCCTCACACGCGCCCATGGCAAAGGGCAGCAAAAACGTCGAGGTCATAGGACCGGATGCCACGCCGCCGGAGTCAAATGCAATACCGGTAAATATCTTCGGTACAAAAAAAGTCAACGCAAGCGCCAGCAGATAGCCGGGAATGACAATCCAATACACGGAAATTCCGGTCAGCACACGCAGCATGGACAGGCCAACCGAGCACGCCACACCAATAGACAGGCTGTGCATCATCGCTCGCTGTGATACACCACCGTTGGTGATATTCTCTACCTGACGATTGAGCACATGCACGGCTGGCTCAGCCGTGACCAGAAAATAACCGATCAACATGCCGAGCGGCACCAGCAACCATCTGTGACCGCTTTCTGCCAACTGCTCGCCCAGAAAATGACCTACCGGCATAAATCCAACATTAACACCAGTCAAAAATAACGAAAGTCCGAAAAACGTATATCCAAAACCAATCCCAATTTTTTTCAGCTGCATCCGATGAAAACGGCGAAACACCAACTGAAAAACGGCGCAAAACAGTATAATCGGAATCAGTGCAGAAAGCACCTCATGTACATACTCCGGAAGACTATGTGCAAACAGAATTGCCACTTGCTTGGTGTCCTCCACCTCCGGCACGGACACGGCGGTATAGCCCGGATCTCCGCCCCGGTAAAATATACCGAGCAGCAGCACTGCCAGAATGGGACCAATGCTGCACAGCGCCACCAAACCAAAGCTGTCGTCCTGTGCGTCCCGGTCGCCACGAATGGACGCAAGGCCGATACCAAGCGCCATGATAAACGGCACAGTAATCGGGCCGGTTGTTACACCACCGGAATCAAATGCTACTGCAACAAACTCATTGGGCACAAATGCGGATAAAATCAAAACGCCAATATAAAACACGATCAGCAACGATGCCAATCGGATTTTAAACAGGGTGCGGAGCATTGCCAGCACAAAAAACAGGCCTACGCCAATCGCAACCGTCCATATCAGAACGGCGTTAGGAATGGACGGCACCTGCCCCGCCAAAACTTGCAGATCTGGCTCTGCGATCGTAATCAAGACACCGATAACAAAGGTGATCCCCACAACCGCAAACAGATTTTTGGTACGCGGCAATTGTGCGCCAATGCCTTCGCCCATCGGTGTCATAGAAACATCGGTACCCAGTGAAAAAAATGCCATACCGACGATCAACAACACCGCACCAACCAGATATAAAACCAGCGTTCCGACCGGCATCGGCGTAATTGTAATACTGAGCAACAATACGATTAACGTGATTGGCAAAACCGATGATAATGCCTCAATTATTTTTTCCTTTAGAATCTTATTCATTGCATTTCCCCTATAAAGATAGTCAATATATTATATCATACAAAATATATGAATTGGGGGAAAACGCATAATCTTAACAAAAAATAAACGCCGGTTCGTCAGAACCGGCGTTATCAATGTGCGCGTCGAGTTATCTTCCCGGGCCGTCGCCAGCCAAGTATTGTCACCGTAAACGAGCTTAACTACTGTGTTCGGAATGGGAACAGGTGTACCCTCGTCACCATTGACACGCACTTACTTTCTTGTGAACAAGAAAGTAAGCAAAGAAAACTTCATTTACTTCTTTCTTATTCAGAAAGCTCTTATATGAGAAACGCTTTTACGCTTACTCGCTTTATTAACATACCATACCGCTCTCCATCTGTCAAGTTACGAGATGGTGACCCGTGGGGGAATCGAACCCCCGTTTGCGGCGTGAGAGGCCGCCGTCTTAACCGCTTGACCAACGGGCCATTACAGCCGGCTTCCCGGTATGCCTGGCACCACTGCGGGACTGCACTTTCCGTCCAATCCCACAGCGCACCATTCTGGTACACCATCACGGGCTCGAACCGTGGACCCACTGATTAAGAGTCAGTTGCTCTACCAACTGAGCTAATGGTGCTTCTTTGAAGATTTACACCTTCAAAACTGAACAATAACTACCGGCAAGCTAAGAGTTTATTCTGAGATTGCCTCTAATTTTGAGGTCAAGCCCTCGGCCTATTAGTATCAGTCCGCTCCATACATTACTGCACTTCCACTCCTGACCTATCAACCTTGTAGTCTACAAGGGGCCTTACTCCCGAAGGATG
>DXDZ01000075.1 GCA_019115185.1 Candidatus Agathobaculum merdipullorum | reverse complement strand
ATCTCATGTACAGTGTCATGGATTGCATCGAGGTTGAGCGCCTTCGCACGCTTTGCCAGATCGAACTTGCCAGCGGTAGCGCCGTTCTCAGCGTCAACACGCATCTCGAGGTTCTTCTTGGTGGAGTCGGTTACGACTTCGCCCAGCAGTTCCGCAAACTTAGCAGCATGCTCCGCTTCCTCGAAAGCAGCCTTCTCCCAGTACAGGCCGATTTCCGGATAGCCCTCGCGGTGTGCAACGCGAGCCATTGCCAGATACATGCCAACCTCAGTGCACTCGCCCTCGAAGTTCGCACGCAGATCCTTCATAATGTCTTCCGGAGCGCCCTGCGCTACGCCGACAACGTGCTCAGCCGCCCAGGTCTTCTCGCCGGACTGCTCCTTGAACTTCTCAGCCGGAGCGTGGCAAACCGGGCACTCAGCCGGAGCTGCTTCGCCTTCATAAACATAACCGCATACGGAACAAACAAACTTCTTCATGATTTTTTCCTCCTAATATCCTTTTTTAAATGGTTTATTTTGGGGACGGAAGAAAACGATCCATCGTAATGGAACAAAGCTGCTCCCGCAGAGACCGGTTGATCTCGGAGAACACGCGATGGAAATCGCATTCCTTCCGGTTGCCTACTCGGGTACACTGAAATTCATTGGCCAGACAATGATTGATCGCAATCGGCCCGTCAATGCATTCAATGATCTCACCCAGAGAAATTTCAGAAGGCAGTCGATTGAGTTCATACCCGCCTGCCACGCCCTTGTAGGACTTGGTGATACCGGACTGGGTCAACTTGCGCAAAATCTTGAGTGCAAAGCGCAGCGTTACGCCCGCCGACTCGGCAACATCTTTTGCACACTGCTTACCCCCTGCCAGCGCCAGGCAATAGGTCACGCGGATTGCATAATCCGCTTCATGTGTGATTCTCAAGCTGTTCCTTCCTTTCTCTAAATGGAACATCATCAGTATAGTATTGTTCCTCGAAAATGTCAATAGGAATTTATGAAATTTAGTAGATTTTTTTATTTGATATAAGTTATCAATAAATCCAATTATTTCATACTGCTGTATATCGAACAAAATGTCGCCCGATAGGGTCAGTATATCATATATTCGAGTAAATGTCTATGAATTTTCCGGTCTCCGACCACTTTCACGCATACAGGTATCGTTAAAATTTTTTCCAGCCGAGGGTATCCCCCTCTCTTAACACCGCCCAGAACACACAAAAAAGCAGGCCGCAATATGCGGCCTGCTTTGCACGCTATTTCATTGACAAAAGCACGCAGAGTTTTTGATTAGTCCAGCTGTGCCAGCGCCTGATCGATGTCGGCAATGATGTCCTCGACATTCTCAAGGCCGACCGACAGACGAACCAGACCCGGCTCGATGCCCGCAGCGACCAGCTGCTCGTCGGTCAGCTGGCGATGGGTTTCCGAAGCCGGATGCAGCACGCAAGTGCGGATATCCGCAACATGTACTTCGTTGCAGGCGAGCTTGACGCTGTCCATGAACTTCATCGCCGGCGTGCGACCGCCCTTGATGTCGATGCTCATGACGCCCGAAGTGCCGAGCGGCAGATACTTCTGCGCGCGCTCGTAATGCTCGTTGCCCGGCAGCGCAGGGTAACGAACGGACGCGATCTTGTCCGACTTCTCGAGGTGCTTTGCAACCGTCAGCGCGTTCTCGCAATACTGCTTCATGCGCACGGGCAGCGTCTCCAGACCGAGATTGAGCAGGAACGCAGAGTGCGCCGCCGGATAGCAGCCGAAGTCACGCATCAGCTGCATGCGCGCCTTGATGATGTAAGCCATGTTGCCGAAATCGCGGGTGTAAACCACGCCGTGATAGCTCTCGTCCGGCTCGGTGAAGTCCGGGAACTTGCCCGAGGCCGACCAATCGAACTTGCCGCTGTCCACGATCACGCCGCCGCCCTGTACGGCATGGCCGTCCATGTACTTGGTGGTCGAGTGGGTGACGATATCCGCGCCCCACTCGAACGGGCGGCACAGAACCGGGGTGGCAAAGGTGTTGTCCACGATCAGCGGCACACCGTTCTTGTGCGCGATGTTCGCCCACTTTTCAATGTCAAACACGGTCAGCGCAGGGTTTGCCAGCGTCTCACCGAATACAGCCTTGGTGTTGTCCTTAAAGAGCTTCTGGATCTCCTCCTCGGAGGCTTCCACATCCGCCCAGATGCACTCGATGCCGAACTTTTTGAGCGTCACACCGAACAGGTTGATCGTGCCGCCGTAAATGGTGGAAGCGGCGATAAAGCTGTCGCCCGCCGAGCACAGATTGAGAATGGCCAGCAGGTTGGCCGCCTGACCGGACGAAGTGAGCATTGCGCCCGCGCCGCCTTCGAGGGACGCGATCTTCTTCTCGACCGCATCGCAGGTCGGGTTGGCAAAGCGCGAATACATGAACTCGGTCGGCATATCGAACAGGCCCGCAATGTGCGCGGTCGAATCGAAGCGATAAGTAGTGGACTGGACAATGGGCATCACGCCCGGACCGCCGTTTTCGGGCTTGTAGCCCTCATGCAGACATTTGGTTTCAATCTTCATCTATAAAACTCCTTTGCAGGGATTTTTGACACAAGGGTATTGTATCACGCTGAGAAAAGCCGGTCAAGCATACACATCCTTCGCTCGACTTTGCGCGCGCCGTTTGTTATAATAAGGACAGATCCCAATTTGACGGAGGAATACGGTTATGACCGATGAAAAAATTGCGCGCATCAATGCGCTTGCCAAAAAAGCCAAGGCCGAAGGGCTGACCGACGAGGAAAAAGCCGAGCAGCAGGCTCTGCGCGCGGAATATGTTGCAGGCTTTCGCAAAAGCCTCAAGTCGCAGCTGGATAACACCGTGGTACTCAATCCGGACGGTACCTCCTACAAGCTGCGGCAGAAAAGGAAGGGTTCATGATCTCCCTTCCCGCGCACGCTGCGCGCGCCATTGCGCAGCTCGAGGCGGCGGGATATGAAACGTGGGCGGTCGGCGGCTGCGTGCGTGACAGTCTGCGCGGCGCAGAGCCGCATGACTGGGATTTGTGCACCGCCGCCAAGCCTGCCGAAATGCAGGCGGTATTCGCCGGAGAGCGCGTGCTCGAAACCGGCCTGAAGCACGGCACGCTGACCGTTTTGACGGACGACGGTCCGCTGGAAATCACCTCTTTTCGCGCGGACATTGGCTATTCGGACGGACGGCACCCGGACGGGGTGCGTTTTGTGCCCGATGTGACCGCCGACCTCGCGCGGCGGGATTTCACCGTCGGCGCGATGGCGTGGCATCCGCAGCGCGGCCTGTGCGACCCGTTCCGCGGGCTGGACGATTTGCAAGACGGCATACTGCGCGCGGTGGGAGACCCGGACGCCCGCTTTCAGGAGGACGCGCTGCGCATCCTGCGCGGGGTGCGCTTTGCGTCGCAGCTGGGCTTTACCGTGGAGCCGGAAACCGCCGCGGCCATGCGGCGGCAGATCGCGCGACTGGACCTGATCGCAGCCGAGCGCATCCGCGAGGAATTGACGGGCACACTGTGCGGGCGGTTTGCGCCGCGCGCACTGATGGCCTATCCCGACATCCTTACCGCGGCGCTGCCCGAGCTCGCCCCGATGGTGGGCTGCGAACAGCAAAACCCGCATCATCTATATAACGTGTGGGAGCACAGCGCGCGTGCGGTCGGGCAAGTGCCCGCCGCGCTCTGCTTGCGCTGGGCGATGCTGCTGCACGACTGCGGCAAACCCGCCTGCAAAACCGTGGACGAAAACGGCGTCGGCCATTTTTACGGGCATCCCACGGTCAGCCGCGACATTGCGGAGGGGCTCATGCGCCGTCTGCGCTTTTCCAGCGAGCAGACCGCGCGTATCCTGCTGCTGGTCGAGCAGCACGACCGCCCGCTGGGCGACAGCGACAAGCTGGTGCGCCGCCGCTTGGTACAGATCGGTGAGGAACGCTTCCGCGACCTGCTGGCGATCAAAAAAGGCGATGCCATCGGGCAGGGAACCCACCCGGAAAACGTGGCGGAACTATGGGAAACTGAACGGCGGCTGAACGCGGTGCTCGCGCAGGACGCCTGTCTTTCTCTGCGGCAGCTCGCGGTGAACGGAAACGATATGACCGCGCTCGGTCTGCACGGCCCCGCGGTTGGGGACATGCTGCACCGCCTGCTCGACGCCGTCGTAGACGGCGCGCTGGACAACTCGCGGCAGGCGCTGCTGACCTTTGCCCGCGCCCGAATGGAGGAATAAAATGACCAATAAAGAACTCTTTATCGAAACCTATCAAAAGAATATCCACCGTCCGGGCGCAGACAAGCTGCTCGCATGGATGGAGACGACCGACTTTTTCACCGCGCCTGCGTCCACGCGCTTTCACGCGGCCTACGAGGGCGGTCTGCTCGACCACTCGCTCAACGTCTATAACGTGCTGATTTCCAAGCATTACAACCCGGAAACCGACAATCTGGAGAGTTTCACACTTGTTTCGCTCCTGCACGATCTGTGCAAGGCGGGCTTTTACAAAACCGAACTGCGCAACCGCAAAAACGACCGCGGCGAATGGGAAAAGGTGCCGGTCTATGCCGTAGACGACCAGTTCCCCTACGGCCACGGCGAAAAATCCGTCTACCTGATCGAGCGGTTTCTGCGCCTGAAAACCGAGGAGGCCATGGCGGTGCGCTGGCACATGGGCGGGTTTGACGATTCGGTGCGCGGCGGCAGCTTTGCACTCGCGCATGCGTATGAAAAATACCCGCTTGCGGTCAAGCTGCATCTGTCCGATCTGGAAGCGACTTATCTGCATGAGAACAGGAGCGAATGAGCCCCAAAAACAGGAGGTTTTACTATGCTTATCCGGTCGATCGAACCCCGCGACCGTGATTACTTCATCCGCAGCGTGCAGGCGTTTTACCATTCGCCCGCCGTCTGCCATGAGATCCCCGCGCAGAATGCGGAGCGCACCTTTGAACTGCTGCTGCACGGCAGTCCGTATGCCGACTGCCTGATTGCAGAAGAGGACGGCCGCCCGGTGGCCTACTGTCTGCTGGCGCTGACGTGGTCGAACGAGGCGGGCGGTCTGTGCGTCTGGCTGGAAGAGCTGATGGTAGACGAGGCCCTGCGCGGCAAGGGCGTGGGCAGCAAGATGATTGCTGCGGTGCATGAAAAATACAACACCGCCGCCCGTTACCGGCTGGAAGTCACCGAGGAAAACCCGCGCGCCGCGGCGCTCTACCGTATGCTGGGGTTTGAAGATCTGCCCTACCGGCAGATGGTACTCGACACCCCAGTTGCGCTGTAACACAAACACAAAAAAAGACCTGCTCCGGCAGGTCTTTTTTGTTTGCGCGTTTTCTGGTATGATAGGAATAGAATCGAGGTGTTTTCATGGCGTCGGAAAACAAGATGGGCACCATGCCCGAAGGGCGGCTGATCGTGACGATATCCTTTCCGATCATGCTGTCCATGCTGGTGCAGGCCCTCTATAATATTGTGGACAGCGCGTTTGTCGCGCGCATCAGCGAGGACGCGCTGACCGCTGTTTCGCTCGCCTTCCCGGTGCAGCTTTTGATGATCGCCGTGGCGACCGGTACGGGCGTGGGCGTCAACGCGCTGCTGTCGCGGCGGCTGGGACAGAAAAAGCAGGAAGAGGCCAACGCCGTCGCTGCCAACGGTGTATTCCTATCCGTATGCTTCTGGCTGGTGTTCGCGGTGCTCGGCCTGCTGTTCGGGCGCAGCTTTATTGCGCTGTTCACGGATGTGCCTGCCGTCATCGACATGGGTACCAGCTATGTGACGGTGGTCACGGTCGCGTCCTGCGGCGTATTTCTGCTGTTCGTGGCCGAGCGCCTGATGCAGGCGACCGGCAACACGGTCTATCACATGGTCACGCAGCTGATCGGCGCGGTGCTCAACTGCATCCTTGATCCAATCATGATTTTCGGTCTGCTGGGCTTTCCGGCCCTCGGCACGACGGGCGCGGCGCTCGCCACCGTACTGTCCCAGATCATTGCCATGAGCATCGGCTTTTTCATCAACGTGCGTTTCAACCACGATGTGCGTCTGCACCTGCGCGGCTTCCGGCCAAACAGCGGCATTCTCGGTGAGATCGTGCGCATCGGACTGCCTGCGGCGGTGCAGCAATCGCTGCTGAGCGTTCTGACCGTCGGGCTCAACCGCATTTTGATGCCGTTTTCGCAGACCGCCGTCAGCTTTTACGGTGTGTACTACAAGCTGCAAAACTTTCTGTTTATGCCAGTCTACGGCCTGAACAACGCGCTCATTCCGATGATTGGCTACAACTTCGGCGCGAAAAACCGCCGCCGCATCGAACGCATCACGCGCTATGCGCTCTATCTCGCCGTCGGCATCATGGCGGCGGGTACGGTGCTGTTCGAGCTGATCCCCGTGCCGCTGCTGCGCCTGTTCGATGCATCGGACGCGATGCTCGCTCTCGGCGTGCCCGCAATTCGCATCATTTCGGTCTCGTTCTGCTTTGCGGGCGCGTCGGTCATCCTGTCAGGCTGCATGCAGGGGCTGGGACGCGGCAATGAGTCGCTTTGGGTCGCGCTGCTCCGTCAACTGATCGTCATTCTGCCTGCGGCGGTGCTGCTGTCCCGGCTGAGCCTGACCGCCGTCTGGTTGGCCTTCCCGCTGTCCGAAGCCGTCGGACTTGCCGCGGCGGTTTTGCTGCACCGACGTGTCACCCGGCGGCTGCTTGAACCGCTCGAGTAAAATGTCACAATAATGTAACAAATTAGTGCTTGTTTTTGTATAGCCTGCGACATATAATAGAGACAGAACAAAACGAAAGGGGTGAGTCCATTGGACAGCGAGATCCAGCAGCTCGTGGGGCACATTCTGGAGCATCCACGTTTTCAGCAGCTGCGCTCGTTCCAGCATCACGGCGCCGACAATTCGGTTTATGACCACTCGGTTGCCGTAGCGGAGGCGGCTTATGCCATCGCCCGCCGGATGCGTCTGTCCGGGGACGAAACCGCTTCTGTGGTCCGTGCAGCGTTGCTGCATGACTTTTTCGGCTATGACTGGCGCGGAGATGTATTCCGCCGCTATCTGCACCGGTATTCCGGTATACAGCGCATCATGCGCATGCATGCGTTTGTACATGGGCACATTGCAGCAGAGCGCGCCAAATGTGTGTTCGGTCTTTCGGATGAAGAGTGCGAAGCCATCGCGCGGCACATGTTCCCTCTTGCAGCCATACCGCGCACGCGCATCGCATGGATTGTCACACTCGCCGACAAAGTCGTCGCTTCCAGAGAAATGGCTGCCGCTGTCGGCGGCTATCTGTCCCCCTCTCGCCGCAGGGCGTTGCCCGAAGCATAAAAAAATTACCGCCGTTTGGATGCGTCTGTCCGAAACGGCGGTTTTTGTTTTGCTTACAAATCCTGAATGTTCATTTTATCGAGCTGCTTTTTGCGCTTTTGTCCGCGACGGCAGACAAAATAAATCGCCAGCAGCACCAGTGTAAAAATATTGCACTGCACAAATGCCAGAAATATATCACTGATAAGCGAGGCTGTCACCGGAACTCCCTTGCCATACACCTCATAATATCCGGCAATGGCAGAGAAGATTGCAAAAATGGAATAAGCCACTTCTATCGCAGGCAGCACCAATCCCGGCCACCACGCCTTACGGCGCGACAAGAACACTTGCAGGGCAATGACCGCTGCCACAAGCAGCAGCAGTATCAAAACACGAAACGGAAGTACCATATTGTTCTCTCCTTTTTCCTTATAAATCCTGAATATTCATTTTGTCGAGCTGCTTTTTGTGTTTTTGGCTGCGGCGGCACAGAAAATAGGTCGCCAGCAGCACGATCGTGGGGAGATTGCTAACCAGCAGGAGCACGCCCATCTGCGCGGTATCACCCACCGTCCAGTCATGCGCTTGCTGCACCTGCTGCGCCTGATAGACAACCGCACCGGTTTGCTCATCCACCACCTGCGTGCCACTCACCGTGCTGCTGAGCGACAAAAACACAAAGTTACCCACCACAATCAATAACGACATCAAAAACGATAGCACTGGCATCACCAGCCCCGGCCACCATGCCTTGCGGCGTGACAGGAACACCTGCAATGCAACGATCCCCACCAGAATCGCAAGCCACAGACACAAATTGATTGCAGTCACTACTATTGCCATCGTATCGAGTTTTGCCATATCCTCACCCCTCCCTATCCGTTCGCTGCGCTGTCTGCGCGGCGTTTTTTGTATTCGTGAATCAAAATCTTCGCGGTGTCGAAATCCAGCTTGTCATTCACCGCCAGCCGCTTGATAAGCGCAACATACGGGTCCTCGTCCTCCCGCTCGCCCAGCTCGATCTTCTGAATCAGCCGGTCAAGCCGCAGGCGCACGGTCGGATAGGTCACGCCGTACTCGCCCGCGATCTGCTTGAGCGAACCGGAAGCCAGCACAAACCGCTTGATAAACGCTACGTCCTCTTCTTCCAGCTGCGCCATCCAGCCGGGGAGCACCTCGATCGCCATGCACCCACCCCCTTTTGATATCTTTAGTATATACTTTAATTTTATTAAAGTCAATCTTTCATTTTATTTTTATCAAAAAGAAAACCACCTCTTTTCGAGGTGGTTTGTCGTTACGCTTTTTCCAGCCGTTTTTGAAAGGCCAATCGCTCACCGCGGCCGTTTTCCAGATCAATCAGCCCACAGTAAGTGTAGCCCAGCCGCGTGAGCAGCCGCTGCATCGGCTTGTTGTCTCGGTGCGTGTCGATGCGGATATTGCCACACTGCGCAAGGCACCACTCGAGGCAGTACGCCGCAGCGCCCTGTCCCTGTTTTGCCGCCGCGATGCGGTGCACCACGCCATAGGGCGTATCGTCCAGCCATTCTCCCTCACGAATCACCCGATAGGTCGGCTCGCCCGCCGTGGAAAAGTAAAACGTTGCGGCAATCTGGCCGCCGTCCAGACAGACATAGCTGCACCCTGCTGCGATGTCCGCTTCCAGCATCTCGCGCGTCGGGAAGCGGTCGCCCCACTGGTTCGGATTGCCGTTTTCCGCCATAAACCGACGCGCATCGGCAAAAATCCCCAGCAGCACCGGCAAATCCGACCGCTGTGTGCGTTGTATTTCCATGGTTATATCTCCTTCAGCCACTCCGCGCACAGCGCCTGCCACCGGGCCAGATGCCGGTCCGGACGGCGGCCGCGCGCCGCATCATAGGTTTCAAAATCCGCCAGCGCCATGCCGTGCACGCCATGCGGAAACAGATGCACCTCATGCGGCACGCCCGCTTTGCGCAGCGCGGCTTCCAGCAGCAACGTGTTTTCGACCGGCACGGTCGCGTCGGTCAGCGTGTGCCACAAAAATACCGGCGGGTTGTCCGCATCCACCAGTTTTTCGAGCGAAAACGCCTGCTGCTGCGCCGTATCCTCGCCCGCCAGACGCACAAAGCTGCCTCGATGGGCATATTCGCCCGCGGTGACGACCGGATACCCCAGCACCGCCGCATACGGTCGGTGCTTTGCAAGGTCCGTGCCTGCTTCAAACCATTCCGGCTTGTTCCACACCGCCGCGAGCGTGCCCGCCAGATGCGCACCTGCGGAAAAGCCGCCGACCGCGATGCGGTTTGCATCCACGCCAAAGCGCGCGGCATTCTCCCGCACCCATGCAACCGCCGCGGACAAGGTGCGCACCGGCTGCCTGCCGAGCGGCACATCCGCGCAGTCATATTCCAACACGAACGACTCGATTCCGTCCCGCGCAAACGCCCGCGCGACCGGCGCGCCCTCGCGGATGGAGCAAAACTCATAGCCGCCGCCCGGACAGATCACCAGCGCGGGCTTCTTGTCCCCCGCTGCCGTGCCGAAATGGGTCAAAACGCCGTGCGGCAGCTGTACCTGTTCCATCATAAGACCATTCCCCCTTTGCCGCAGTGCTTAAACATTATACCGATTGCGGATGTCAATCCGCGCCAAAATGCACTCACTTTCCGGTTTTTCGCCCACCAGCAGATAGTCGAGCAGCAGCTCCACCGGCCGCACGCCCTGCAAATGCGCGTCCTGATCGATCAGGAAATCAATCAGCCCCGCGCGGACGTTTTCCGCATTCACTTCAGACAGGTCATGGCAGATCAAATGCACCTTTCCCTGCAATCCCAGCTCGCGCAGCGCATCGCACGCGCCGATCTGTCCATTGACCGAAACATAAACACCGCGCAGTTCCGGATGCTTTTGCACAGTCCGGCACACAATATCATGGGCAAGCTGCTGATCATCCCCGCAGGTCTCAGGCGGCAGCAGCTTCAAATCGGGAAAATGCGACACTGCTTCATCGCAAAAGCCCTCCACCCGTTGCCGGTGCGACAGGTTGTTTTCCTGACCCGCCACCACCAGCACCTCGCCGCCGCCGGCGAGCAGCAAGTTCATCAGCCCTGCGCAGGCGCGGCCGCAGGCATAATTATCCGGCCCGACATAGCACAAACGGCCGGATTCCGACAAATCCGTATTAAATGTGACCACCGGTATCTCACGGGACAGCGACCGCAGGCGCGCACGCACCGCGTCATCCTCCACAGGCGTCACCGCAAGGCCGTTCACCCCTTGCGCCACCAGTTCATCGATCGCCGCAAGCTGGCGCGAAGCATCCACGCCCTCCAGCGGGCGCAGCAACACCTCTGCCCCCTCATTTTTCAGGCGCGTGCAGGCACGGCTGGCTTCCTCATATACCATATGCATAAACATGGTTTCCACCGACTGCACGATCACACCGATTTTAATGGGGTGCTTGGCCAATGCCAGCATCCTGCCCGCCCGGTTGGGACGATATCCCCGTTCGACCGCGATGCGCCGCACCCGCGCGGCCACCTTGGGGTCTACCCGCCCGCGGTTATTGAGCGCACGGTCCACCGTACCGCGCGAAACACCTGCCAGCGCCGCGATCTCCGCTAATGTAACTGCCATTCATTCACTCCTGTTCTATCGTCCCCGCCGAAGGGGGACTGCCATAACCGGCATCGGCTTATCCGCGGCTCATGCTGCCGCCCAATGCCGCTGCAATCTCATCACACGCTGCCAGCAGCGGGCCGCGCAGCAGCCCGATACGCTCGTCCGACATGCGGCTGATCGGTGCAGAAACCGAAACCGCATACGACGCGCGGCCGCGATAATCCGGGATTGCCGCGGCAATGCAGCGCACGCCCAGCTCATTTTCTTCATCATCGAGCGCATAGCCCAACCGGCGCACGCGCTCCAGCTCGTGGAAAAAGGCCTCTTCGGACACAATAGTATGCGCCGTCCACGGCTTGACATCGCTCTCCCGCCAGAGGGTGTGCACCTCACTGTCCGGCCAAGTGGCCAGAATCGCCTTGCCCACGCCCGTGCAATACAGCGGACGGCGCATGCCGATACGCGAAAACATACGGATCGCACCGCGATCGCTTTCCACTTTATGAATATAAACGATGTCGCGCTCTTCGCGCATCACCAGATGCACCGTCTCCTCGGTTTCCCGGCTGAGACGTTCCATCGGCAGACGCGCACGCTCCACCACATCCAGATTGTCCATGATAAAACTGCTCAGTTCGCACAAACGCATCCCCGCATGATAAATGCTGGTTGCCGCATCGCGCTGCACATAGCCGCGCGTGCACATGCTCGACAGCAGACGGTGCACCGTACTCTTATGCAGGCCGGTCTCGGCCGACAACGCGCCGATGCTCATCCCATTCCTGCTCTTGCACAGCAGCTCCAGCAAATCAAACGCACGGTCGAGCGACTGCACAGACGAGGATTCTGCCATAACGAGGCTCCTTTCGTTCCGCATTATAAAACCACGTTTCAAGTTTAATGGATTTTCACCAAAAAAACAAGAGAAACTTTACACAGATTGTTCGTGAAAAACTCTTGCATTCTGACGGTAAAGTTTTATAATAAAGACATCGAGCATAAATATGAAACACTATTTCACAATACGAAACACGGAGGAAGATCGCAATGAATGAAATGGAAAAAAAGGTTCAGTCCATCGGCGTTGTGCCGGTTATCAAGCTCAATCACCCCGAGCGTGACGCAATCCCGCTGGCCAAGGCCCTGATCGCAGGCGGCGTTCCGGTCGCGGAGGTTACCTTCCGTGCGGCAGGCGCGGCCATCGCCATCAAGGCAATGCGCGAGAATTTCCCGGAGATGCTGGTCGGTGCCGGCACAGTGCTCACCATCGCACAGGTTGACGAAGCCATGGCTGCCGGTGCGCAGTTCATCGTTACCCCCGGCATGGACCCTGAAATCGTTGCTTACTGCCAGAAGGTCGGCATCCAGATCTTCCCCGGCTGCACCACCCCGACCGACTACCACACTGCTTACAAGTTCGGTCTGGAAGTGCTCAAGTTCTTCCCCGCAGAGCAGTCCGGCGGCATCGCCAAGATCAAGGCCATGAACGCGCCGTTCCCGATGTTCAAGGTCATGCCGACCGGCGGCATCAACCTGAAGAATCTGGCAGACTATGTCAAGAACCCGGTCATCGCTGCCTGCGGCGGCTCCTACATGGTCACCGCCGACCTGATCGACAACGGCAAGTGGGACGAGATCACCGCGCTGTGCAAGCAGTCGGTTGAAATCGTGAAAGAGGCGCGCAATGGCTAAGTATTCGCTGGCGCACATCGGCATCAATGCCGCGAATAAGGAAGAGGCGCAGAAAGCCGCCGAAATGTTCCAGACCCTGTTCGGTTTTGCGGTCAAGGAGGGCAACAGCTCCTTTTTCGCCGGCGATATCGAACTGATGAAAGAGCCTTACCTGGGCAAGAACGGCCACATCGCCATCGGCACGCCGGATGTTGCGGCGGCCAAGGCCGAGCTGGAAACCCGCGGCTTTACCTTCAACGACGCCACCGCCAAGTACAAGGCGGATGGCACGCTCAACGCCATCTATCTGACCGACGAGATCTGCGGCTTTGCGATCCATCTGGTCGGCAAACAGTAATCACCACACTATTACGGAGGAAATCACATGAAAATCGTTACTTTCGGCGAGCTGATGGTTCGTCTCCAGCCGTACAACTACGAGCGTTTCGTACAGGCTGACCATCTGGAATTCACCTTTGGCGGCGGCGAAGCCAACGTTGCCGTTTCTCTGGCTAACTACGGTCTGGATGTTGCTTATGTCACCAAGCTGCCGACGCACGCGATCGGTCAGGCGGCAGTCAACTCCCTGCGCCGCTACGGCGTAGACACCAGCATGATCACCCGCGGCGGCGACCGTGTCGGCATCTACTACAACGAGAAGGGCGCTTCCCAGCGCGGTTCGGTCTGCATCTACGACCGTGCGCACTCCGCTATTCAGGAAGCAACCACCGCTGACTTTGACTGGAACAAGATCTTCGAGGGCGTAGACTGGTTCCACTTCACCGGCATCACCCCGGCGCTTGGCCCGAATGTAGTCGAAATCTGCCGCGAGGCCTGCCAGGCGGCCAAGGCGCACGGCGTTAAGATCTCCTGCGACCTGAACTACCGCGGCAAGCTGTGGACCCGCGAGCAGGCGCGCGAAGCAATGACCGAGCTGTGCCAGTATGTTGACGTATGCATCTCCAACGAGGAGGACGCAAAGGACGTATTCGGCATTGAGGCCGAAGCGACCGATATCTACGCAGGCGAGATCAACCGCGAGGGCTACAAGTCGGTTGCCAAGCAGCTGGCGGACAAGTTCGGCTTCGAGAAGGTTGCCATCACCCTGCGCGAGTCCCACTCTGCGTTCGACAACGGCTGGAGCGCGATGCTGTACAACGTTGCGTCCGGCGAATACTGCTTCTCCAAGAAGTACGACCTGCACATCATCGACCGTGTCGGCGGCGGCGACTCCTTCGGCGGCGGCCTGATCTACTCCCTGCTGACCGGCAAGACCACGCAGGAAGCGGTCGAGTTTGCGGTTGCTGCTTCCGCACTCAAGCACTCCATCGAGGGCGACTACAACATGGTAACGGTTGCCGAGGTTGAAAAGCTCGCTGGCGGCGACGGTTCCGGCCGTATCCAGCGCTGATTTTTGACAAGCCCTTCCGGCTTTGCTGGAATTTCTATCATATTGATAACCATTCCTATCCTACAAAGGCAAAAGGCCCGTGCTCTCTCCACGCACGGGCCTTTTGCTGCCCATCCGAAAAACGCAGGATTTTGCAGGAATTTTGAATTTTTCCTTGACATACCCGCGAAACCTGCGTATAATATATTCTGTCGTCAGAACCTGCTGACGGAACTTTTGATGGGGGCGTAGCTCAGCTGGGAGCCCGGTTGAAGCGGTAAACAACCCCCGTACAGGGAACATAAAAATTAAACATCACAATCTCTCTTATCTGGGGGTATAGCTCAGCTGGGAGAGCGCTTGAATGGCATTCAAGAGGTCAGCGGTTCGATCCCGCTTATCTCCACCATCACCAAGAGATTGTGAACGAAAACCTCACTTCTTCGGAAGTGGGGTTTTTGCTTTATGCAGCGATGGCAACGATGTCCATGCCCATGCTGAACTGCTCAAAGTCAATGTTAAAGTCGATATGCAACTTGTAGTCCCGGTAGACCTCCACCCGCTTGATAAGGCAGTTGACGATCATTTTCTTTGCCTCCATGCTGGCGGTGTCGTACATATCAGCCCAAGAGATAATGTCATCGTATTGGGCGTTCAAGTGTTCCAGCACAGCCTGTCCTTCGTCATAGGCCAGTTGCGCCGCCTCAAGCTGCTGCTGAACTTCGAGACATTTTGTCTCACAGTCAGAAATCAGAGAGCCGAGCAAGTCCTGCGAAAAAGCACTTTCGCCGCGCAGGGATTTAATGACCTCGGCCTTCAGCATATTCAGCTCGGCAGATACTTTTGTATGTTCGGCCCGGATGCTGCGGAGCAGCGCTTTCCGTTCCTCCATCTTTTCTTTGTATCGGATATTGACGATCTCACTTTTGGGGACAGCTTTCATACGCTCAAAGATCTGTCGCACCACCTTATCAATGATGCCGTCAAGGGTATGTGCCGTGTACCCGGTCTGACCGTCACATTCCGTTTGCTTGCGGGTTTTGCCGTAGCAGATATACCGTACACGCTTTACAATGCGGTTTGGATCGTCCTTGCAGGGATAAGCCTTGCCGTTTGTGGTGAGTGAGAGCCGGGAGCCACAATGACCACAAAACACATTCCCGGCCAGCAGGGACTGGCCTCGGGTGTTGAGAGGAACACGGCGCTCCTGTTCGGCAGAATTGGCACGGGAAGTGCGGATATGCTGTGCGGCCTCAAAGAGTTCCGGCGGGATAATCTGCAAGTGCAGCAGCACTTGGGATCGGCTATCGCCGCTGCGGAGTACGCCGGTATAGGTGAGGTTGCAGATGATACCCCGGATGCTGGCGTGGTGCCACATCTTACCCGACCTTGCCCGATACCCGAGCTTATTCAGATAGGTGGCGATCCGCTGGGCTCCGTAGCCCTCATGCACATACTTGTCAAAGATAATCCGCACCACAGCGGCCTCGGCCTCGTTGACAACCAGCTCATAAACCTCATGCTTTCGCTTGTTGAAGCGGCCACTTTTTACGAGATCGTAGCCGTAGGGAGCAAGCCCGCCTTTGAAACCGCCGTCCTCGACAAGCTGGCCGAGGGCGGTTTTTGTGCGGATAGAAGTCTTTTCGCTTTCACCGTCAGCTTGCCAGAAGCGGATATAGTTGGTGAGTTTGTCGGTGTGGGTATCAAAACGCTGCTCACCCTCTTGGGTACTCCATACCCGGATGCCGTTCTTGACAAACCATTCCACCACAAAGGGCGTTTCGTCAGCGATACGCCCGATGCGGTCAAACATGAACACCAGCAGAATATCGAACTTGCCCTGCTTGGCCCGTTCTTTGATGATTTGGAGTTTGTCGCGGTTTTCGGCCCGTACCTTGTGGCCGGATACGCCGTCCTCCTGTTCTTCGTGAACAATCGTCCAGCCCATCTTTTCACAGAAGCGGTGGCACTCTCTGCGCTGCATGGGGATGTCGGCTTGGCTTTTATCGTCATAGTCCACTTGCTTGTCGGTGGACACTCTATACAAACAGTCAACGCGAGTTCCGATAAGAATGTTATTTTCCATATTGATCCGTCCTTTCATTTGTCATAAGGGCAAACCAAAAGAGCGAATCAATACGCGGGAGATATGAACTTTTCAAGGTACATAGGGGCTACCCCCACTATTATTATCGCTCCGATTGGGGTGGATTGCAAGGATGTCGCCGTGGGTATGCTTGGCGGCATTGTTGGCAAAAGAGGATAGCAAAATCTGTTTCACATGGCCGAGGGCCGTTGTGTTTCTGCTATCGGCAAAGGTAGCGGATATTTGATAACCGTCAATGGCGAAAGTGGTTAATTCTCTTGTGCGCTCCATAGATGACCTCCTTCACAAATGGCGTAGAACTGATTGATCCCCGTTGTCTGTTGGGGAAACACGAAAAGGCGGCACCCGCGATTGGGTGTCGCCCTTTTGCCTTTCTCCACATTGGGACAATTTGTCTCGAAGTTAGAATAAGGAGCGCCGCGCTCATTTTCTTGGCCCGTCATAAGACAGCTATACTCGGCGCGACGCTCCTTGCTGGGGTGGTGCGGCAGCTCCGGGGGACAGGCTGCCAGCCTGTCCACTCGCGGATCGTGGCCGTGGGGTGGCAAGTCCCCACTTGCGGCGTTGGTGTGGATCGCTCGTCCTCCGTGTTGGAGAAGTCCTGGCGCACCCGCCGCCCGGCTCCTCGCACTATGCCCGGAGCCGCCGCTATTCAGTTGTGGAGAGGATCAACTCCTCTCATATACCAAGGACATTTGGAAGATGTTTTTTAACCCCCTACATCAAACATTTTGCAAATATTTTTTCATGGACTTCAAACCCTGCTGGATAGATTTATGTACGGCGGCCACGCTTACGCCATCGGCCTCGGCAACCTCAGTCATGCTCTTGCCTTCAATGATACAGGCATCAATGCGAAGCCCCTGCGTTTCGGGCAAAGTGTTCAGCGCGTTCCACAGATCGCAGAAACGCTCCATGCGCTCCAGCAGCTCCTGCGGGGTCGGCTCGGAAAGGCAGGCAGAGTATTCGATCCCATCATCACAGTCGAGGGAATACTGTGCCTTATTGCGGATTATCCGCCGCTGGTAGGCAGCCTCATACAGCTTGTCGGCCCGCAGCTCGGCGGCCACTTCATCGGAAACTTCGATATATTCATCATGGGTGTGCCAAGAGTAAAAGTCCTTCAGATTGATAGTAGTCATTATATTTTCCTCCGTTCAGATTTTTGTTGTGGGTGGACGATCTGAACGGGGGATGGCGGGGATCGGCAGCCGGGGCCGCCCCTGCCTACCTCGGGACAACTTGTCCCAAGGTGGGTATAGAAAAACGCGCTCGCATGGCGTGATGCCACACAAGCGCGTGAAATGACATTATTCTTAATGTACTGGCAAATTTCGCGTCCAATGCCGGACTTGCCCGGAGGGGGAGCTACGCTTTTTTTAGCTGGTGAAGATCATGCGTACTATGAAAAAGCAAAATGAACACGACGATCCCTCCTCGGAAACCGCCGTGTTCCTCATAAAGTCGTCGTATAACGCGGCGGCTTTAATTGACAGCCGCCGAAAACAAAAGAGCCGATAATCCGCGCCTGAGGGCTAACGGGTTATCGGCTCTGCGTCTGTGCGTCTGGCTCTGTGATAACTAAAATCTTAAATTTTTCTACGCTGATTAAAGTTTCTTGTTTGCATTTAGGACAAAACAAAGGAAAGTTTTTCAGCTCAGTATCTAACCGCAGCTTGATACGAGTTTTACTGTTACAGACAGGACATAGCAGCCACTCGAAGCTATCCATATCGTTCATTTCAAATTTCCCTGAGCGTCCAAACTTTTTGAGCTGTGATAACAGAACCAATCGCAATTATCATAGCCAATAGGAAGAACGAAAACTGTATTCCACTTATTGCCACTGTGTAAACATCGAAGAATTTTAATGGCGTTAAGCAGTACAGCATTGGAGCTTCAAGATATTCGGCGGTGATGCTGATGCCATAAAAGAGCAATAATATTCCCGCGCCTATCCGAACAGCCCCTTTATAGGTTCTCGTCAGGCTGGAGGCCAGAAGCGTGATTGCAAACAAAGTCAACCCTGTCAAAAACAGGCCCAATGTGGTGGTAAAAGCAGCGTTTCTTTGCTCTAAACCGCCTAGCGGTAAAATGGCGGTAAAATAATTACATAACCCGCTGAATACCGCAAGTGCAAGCAAATTACATACACAGGCAACTGCTTTGGCACAGACAACCTTGTTGCGACCCACTGGTTTTGTAAATAGATATTCTGCCGTTCCCTGCGCCTGTTCTTTCGCTACACACGAAACACCGAGATAGACCGCATAGCTGTTGGTTAGCATCGTGACCCAATAATACATACAGCCATACCAGCCCAAAGCAGAAGTCAGATCACCGCTCACACCAAACATAGCTTTCAGAATTTTCGGAAAATTCGATATTAGCCCTGTCAGCTCATTGAGGCTTTCCTTTAGTGACAAATACTCAAAGTAAGCGAAGCCACACAAAATCAAGACAATTCCCATCCAGATCAGCAGTAGTTTTCTTGTTAAGCGCAGCTCGTTTTTCACTAACGCCTTCATTCGTTTCCTCCTTTACACAGCCAACGCAATATCCCGCTTCAAGATTTTCCAGTATGCCAGCAGCGCAAACCCAAACAGCAGGAGCAGATACCAGAGCATATAGTCCCATGAATAAGTTCCAGCATTGTGGATTTCCGCTGGACTGAAAAAAGAAAACGGCGATAAAAAGCCGATTGCCCGGATATTGACAGTCCTCGAAAAAGAAGTGATACAATATTCCACAAACACAACCAATCCGGCTGTCAGAAGTGGGGAACGATTATTGGGGTGAAATATTCCAACCATCAGTCCCAATAGTGCAAAAAAGAGGGAGATGAGAATAAACGAACCTGCCACCAAGAAAAATTCCCCGATGGGAAATCCGAAACGGAACAGAGTCATCGTTAGAAATGAAGTCGCCAGATAAAAAATCCCTGTTACACATATTCCGGCAAGCGCACATAGCAGCTTTCCCATATAAATCTGTTTCCGTCCACAAGGCTTTGTGTATAAGTATTCAGCCGTATTTCCCGTACACTCTTCTGTATGTAACGACAGCCCCAAGTGCATCCCGAAAATCCCCCCTGCAACCATAAAAAAGCCTGTGAGGAACGAGTACATACCAAGTGGCTCCATCAATAGCTCCAGAGAAATACCAACCGTTTCAAAAAAGCCTCCCTGTGTAAATTCCACAGGCAAAGTTTCCACCGTTTCAATCATGCCATAATACACTGGCGTCATGGAGAAGATACAGACCGCAAGAGTTGCGGCCCAAATCAGAATATATTTTCGTTTTCGTTTCCATTCAAATCGAAAAATCAACATAACGACCTCCTATTCGTAGTAGTGGAGGAATACTTCTTCCAATGACGGTTCCTCAATTAAAATATCCTCCAGCTCCAGCCGATGAAGCTGGTTCATAATCATCATAACTGGTCCGCTGAACATAAAGGATACAGAAGTCTTGCTCTTGTCCCACTCTAAATTAGCCGTACCGGGAACAGAAAAGAAATCCTCTGGAATGGCGCTTTTTGCTGTCAGCGAGATTTTCTTGTATCCGTTTTCCCGCAGTTCCTTCATGGATTGAACACTGATCAGCTTCCCCTCCCGCAGAATGGCTACACGGTCACAAAGTCTTTGCACCTCACTCAAAACGTGGGAGGACAGAAAAATGGTCACACCTCGTTTGTTTTCTTCTTTCAGAATATCATAGAAAGCCTGCTGGATGAGCGGGTCAAGGCCACTGGTAGGCTCGTCCATAATCAGCAACTTCGGAGAGGGTAACAGAGCCGACACAATGCCAACTTTTTTCTTGTTCCCTAAAGACAAATCGCCAATTCGCCTGGATAAGTCTAAATTCAACCGCTCCGCTAATTCTTCCATCCGGCTGTGGGCATTCACACCATAGAGTTCTGCTGTGTAGAAAAGCATTTCTTTTACTTTCATATTGTTGTAGTAACAGTTTTCGCTGGGAAGATACCCCACATCCTTTGCGATACGGGCGGGCTCCCGACTACAATCTAACCCAAAGATAGAGGCTCCTCCGTTGGAGGGTTTCAGCAGGCCCATTAGAGTACGGATTGTGGTAGATTTTCCTGCTCCATTGGGGCCAATAAAGCCGAAAACCTCGCCTTGTTCAACAGTAAAGCTAATGTTTTCAATTCCTCGATGTTTTCCATAGCTTTTTGTAAGTTCGTTTAGGACAATTACCGGCTTGCTCATGGCAAATATTCCTCCTTGTAAAAGTTGTGTTTCAACATATCTAGGATGTTTCGAAACTCTTTCATCATGCTGTCATAATCCACTCCACTTTCCAACTGAACGGACATACCCTTTGCAAGCATCATAAGCATCTGAAACACTAATTCTGCATCCTCCGGGTGTCTGAATTTTTTATAATCCCGCTCATGCAGAACAAGCGATGCGATATATTTTTCATTTGCTTCTGAAAATATGGCACTTTTCAATTCAGGCGTTGGTTCCACTGCCACACTTGCAATAAACGACGCAATATGCGGGTGCTTTTTTAAGATTTCCACTTTCATAACGCTGGCTTCCCATACACGGTCAAAGAAATCCGTAGTTTCCTCCAATGCACTCGTGTTATAGGCTTGCTTCATTTGGGCAGCGCAGTAATCAAATAAATACTGGTAAAGTGTCTGCTTATTTCCAAAATACTGGAATATAGACGCCTTTGAGATACCTGCCGCTACCGCAATATCATTGATTGACGTTTTTTCATATCCATGTCTTGCGAAACAGGCAAGCGCCGCATTACGGATTGTTGCCTGTTTCTCCTGTGAAAGCGCTAAAAATTTTTCCATTACTATTCTGCTCCTTCAAATAACCGAATCGGTTATTTGTATACAGTGTAACATAAATAACCGAATCGGTCAAGACGTTTTGCGCTATTTTGAGAGGAGCGCACAAATGGCAAGCAGGGCAAGTGTAGCCACACTTGCTATTTTTGCATCCCGTGGGGGCTGCAAAAACGCTTGTTGGGGAGCCTCCCCAAACCCGGCACTTTGGGACAAGTTGTCCCGAAGTCTGTTGTCTGCGTCACCGTTGCTTATCGCTCCTGTTCCTTATTTTTGCGCTCGTCCGACAGGCCGAGCAGATGATCGATATTCGCCTTGACCGCCACGGCCTCCCGCATTTCCTGCTGGGCCGCCCGGTACTCGGCATAGAGGGCTTTTTTTCGCGCTGCAAGTTTGCGGCGTTTTTCTTTTAGCGCGTCCATCTTCGGGAGCTTTTCACCGTCCAGCAGCTCATTGAGTGCCGCCTTCGCTGCCCGGTAGTCGGCCAGCTCCGGGCCATGCTCGGCCAGATATTTCTTGCTGTACCGGGCCGCCTTGTACCCCTCGAACACAGGCCGGGACTTGGCGTACTGCACCACAGCCTCCATCAGCGCGGAGGTTTTGGCGAGGTCAGCCTCGGTCTGACGCAGTTCCCCGGCCAGCGCATGAAACCGCTGGGCCGTTCCGTCAGCTTGCGCAGCGAGCTGGTCATACTCGGTGAGCTGGTGCTCCTGCAAAAACATGAGGGCTGCTGCCATCTGTTTGAGGTTATACACCTTGGCCCACCGTTCATAGGCCGGGCCTTTGCCGGAGCGCAGACGCTCCTGTATATCCACAATGAGATTGACACGCCTGGGCGTGGGAGCCGCCGCATCGTGGATATGCGGGACGGGTCGTTTCCCGGCAATCACGGCTCGAATGTTCTCGGGATCGTAACCTTCCCCAAGGGTGGATGCCCGGAGCCGCGTTGCCCGTTCCTGTCCGGGAACAAGGAACGAGATCACACCGCCGCGCCCATGCTTGACCGCATACCCGGACTCCGCCATGAGCCGCAGAAAGTCGGCAAAATCGGCGGGGCCTTTTGCGAGAGCATCGTTGATGGCAAGGCGCAGCCTTTCTTTATAAGAGGGCTGGCGCTCGGCTCCCAGCCATGCCCCATAGTGAAGAAAGCGGCCCTTGCTATGTAGCTTGGGATTGAGGATCACGGACAGGTCATTTTCCAGACACACCCGATCCGAGAGCCGCCGCACAGCGCGGGCCGAGCCGATGAAATCCCGGAACTTCCGGGTACAATCCAGCGAAGTAGAATTGTAGTAAATATGGTTATGGATATGCTGGCGGTCTGTGTGGGTGGCAACGAAAAAGGCGTACTTGCCCTTCGTCCAGCGCATCGCCGTTTCGTAGCCGATGCGATTGGCCTCCTCCGGGGTAATCTCTCCGGGCTTGAACGCCTGCCGGATCTGATAGCACAGCACATCGGCATCCCGGCGCTGCTCCCGGCCCGTGACAGCCCGGTACTTTGCCTTGCTTAACAGGAACTCCGCATCGGCGGTCATGTGGTCGCAGGCATAGGAAGAAATCAACTCGCCACCCTGCGTCTTATCCGGGTTTTGTCCGTATTCAAACCGATCCTTCAGCGATTGCGCGATAGTTTCTCCCTTGCTGATTTTGTGCTTTTTGAGATAGGTCGTTGCCGTAGGCAGCCCTCCTTCCTGTAAGAAAAACGGCGGCTGTGTTCAGCCGCCGTCATGCTACCTTGGGACAAATTGTCCCGAAGTATCAGCCTGTGATGAAGCCCCGCAGAGCAAAGTTGAGATTGTGCAGCTTATCCACCAGCCACTCCGCGATGGCCGGGATGCCATAGGGAGAGATCAGAAACGCAAGGACAAGGAACACGATCCCGCCCAGCGTCTGGCCGCTGATGAACAGGGCCACGGCAAGCAGGGTCAGCACCACACAGGCCACAACGAAAACCGCAGTTGCCATACAGAACAGAAAAGACACCACGGCGGCCAGAACGGTGAGCACCACCACAAAGGGGGCGGCAAGGATTTTCAGAACGATCATAAGCGGCTACCTCCTGTAAAAGTTGATGGGTTTCCTCCTACCAATATTATAACTCCGCCCATATAAGCAAACAAGGATGTCGATGGCCGGGCTACTTTGGGACAAAATGTCCCAAGGATTATATCTCAATGATGCGAATTTCCTTTTCGTTTGCCTGTGCAAAACGAATGGTGTAAAAAGTGCCGCCCGTGGATCTCCCGTCATAAACGGCAATTACCCGATCCGAGGAAAGTACCATGTAGCGGTTGCGTTCATGGTAGCATTGGCGATTGGATTTTTCAGACTGAACATACACGCGATCACAACAAGCAAGCAATTCTTGAAACAAGGGAGATTTAGCATTGATACGGTTTCGATATGGGAGCGCGGCCTCCAACTGCAAACAGCTATTTTGTTTCTTTTCCGCTGCAACTATGGCGGCAAAAGTGAGATCAACACCATCGGCAAACCCGGAGATAAAACGGGTATATCCCGCTGCAATCGCAGCCAGCACTTCTTTCCGTAGTGCTTCTTCCACATACTGCTCCTTGCCGACTGGCACATCACGATGGCCTGTTACACAACAAGTTTTCTCTCCCATTATCCAAACCTCTTTTCTGAAATTGCCCCGCCTTGGTATGGGCAATATTGCCTATCACGCTTTAGGTCAATTATAGGCAATAATGTTTATATAAGCAAGCGTGAAAGGAGGTAGGCCGGATGATCTCATACGCCCCATTGTGGGAAACTATGAAGCGCAAAAATGCAACCACATACACTTTGCAGGTCAAAGGGGAGATCAGTAGCTCCACGGTGCGTAGGCTGAAAGCGAATGAATCCGTTTCTACCAACACGCTGGATGCCCTTTGCAGAATACTTGATTGTGAGCTTGACGACATAATCGCATATTTGCCCGATGAAACAGAATAATGCGGGGAGCAAGGTATAAACCTGTGCTCCCCGCGTTTTGTTATAGCTCCACCACCTCCGACAGCTTTTTAATCAGAACGGACAGCGGCCCCCACAGGTCTGCATAGTCCTTTTGCAGCGCAGCGATCTCCGAGGGGTAGATGCCGTAGGTATTGGCATGGATCGCCACTTGGTTGAGGTTGTTTGCACACCGCCGCTGCAAGGACACCAGCTCCCGCACATCCGCAAGATCAACATGGAGCACATACCCATTGAGGGCCATTTTCCGCATATATGCTCCCATATTTTGAATACCCGCCTCGGCCATGCGCTCATAGATCAGCTCCTGCTCCTCGGGCGTTACCATGACATTGAGATGGACGCAGCGACGGCGCTTTTTCGTCAACGCTCCTCGCGCTCCCTGCTGCGGCGTTTGGGCGGGATCTCCCGCACCTTATCCAGCGGCTTTTCCTCGGGCGGGAGCACCGGGGCCGGGCCGTTGTTCAGAATACCGTCGATCATATTATAGTTCTGCTCGGTGGTGAGTTCCGCGCTTTTCAGCGGGTCATACTTTTCGGGCATAGCGATCCTCCTATCTGTCGCCCCTGTCGGGGGTAGTCTTTTTCGGGGCAGCGCGGCCCCGGTCAGCCTCGGCCAGCTTTGCGGCCTCTTTCATCTGCTGGGCAATCGTGCGGGGCTTGACCTCCTGCACCTTATACATCCGCTTGTAGTCGGCGGCTCGATCCTTGAAATCCTTTTGAGCCGATGCCTCGTCTGCGTGGTAATGGCCCCAATAATAATCCCGCCGCCCGTTCTCTTCGGCAAACTGCCATGTGACAAAGGGAGCCGGGACTTTGGGGTTTCCATGCTCCGCGATGGCAAATCCCCGTTTGTTGTCAAAGAGAACGGACTCGCGGATCACATATCCGGCGTTTTTCTCCACGGTACACCTCCTTCAAAAAGTGGAAAGTATTTTGCGAAAACAGGGGTGGGGTATGAAATGATACACCCCACCCCACAAGCGGCCCCGAAAAGCCTTGATACAGGCGGTTTTTTCGGGCCTAATTTTCCACGGGTCAGCGCCTTGTTTTACGCATATAATCCCGCTTCTGTTTTCGCAGGGCAGTAGCGGAACAGGCCGCAGAGCAATACCGTGTCCGGCCATCCGGGAGGAAAGGTCGCCCACAGATCGGGCAGGGCCGCGTTTCCGGGACCGGGCCTTCGGCGGTCAGCGCCGCCTCCAGCACCGGATCATTGGGCAGAACGGCATCCCGGAAGTAGCGGCAGTAGGCTCCCGTCCAGCATTTCCCCAGCATATAACAGGGGCCGTCCAGCGGTAAGCACCCATACTCCCGATCATAGTTCGCACACAGGGAAAACACCAGCTTGCGGATCGCCCTCTTTTCCTCGCGGGTCAGTTCCCGGCTCATACCTCGTCCTCGTCCCAAGGGGGCGTATCGTCCTCGAGATCGTCAAAGGCATCCAGCTCGTCCCCGTAGTCCTCCTCAACCGCTTCTGTGGCCCGCTGCTGCTTGGGGCGGTAAACCTTGAAATACCAGCCAGCACCGCCGCCCACGGCGGCAATCGCCAAAATGAGCAGGATCGTACCCATATTGCCGTCTGTGTCCTCGGGCTGCTCCGGCTCGGGATCGTCCACAGGCTCGGTGTCCTCCACCGGCTCGGGCTCCACGCCCACGCACTCGGTCATGTTGGTGGCGCATACGGGGCAATCGGTGTTGATGGCCCCGGCCATGCACTTATCCGTACAGGCACAGGCGGGGACTTCCATCCCGGCGGCTTCCATAGCAGCCAGCAGATCGGCCTCGTCCACAATGCTGAAAAAGTATGTTTCGTACTGTTCGCCGTCCTCGTCCACGGGCTTATCGTAGTCAATGACGATATAGAATGTATTGCCGCCGCTGGTCTGGACGGTGATAAACTGCTTGTTGGTGTGCTCGTCATAGAGCAGATCGCGGGTGACAAGGTTGCCCTCGTCAGAAAAGCCTACCCCCGGCTCGGTGGTGGGGGTAGGCTCCTCCAGCCCTTCCCACTGGTCGGTAGGCTCGATGTACTCGTCACCGCCCCCGGCATGGGCCGTCACGGTAAAGCCGCACATGAACACGGCCACGCAGAGCGTCAGTAAAAGAACACGCAGCTTTTTCATTCCGCAGCCACCTCCTCGGACTTCGGGACATTTTGTCCCAAGGTTTTCCCGGCCCGGAGCTGCTGGAGCACCAGCGGCAGCTCCGCGAGAGGGATGCTCATGCCGCGCACGATGTCCACGATCTCGCTGTTTTCAGCCTCCACCTTGCGCTGTTCCAGTTCTTTCAGTTTGGTCTGCTGTTCCGCGATTTTGGCCTTGACCTTTTCGATCTCGGCTTCGATTTTCGCGCTTTTCGTAGTTGCCATAGATAACCTCCTTCACGATAACCGCCCGTAGGCGTAGAAATGAGACTGCCAGTAGCTTGTGTTGAGATTGGCATACCCGATGGGATCGCCACAATGGAGCATCCAGCCATCGCCCACATAGATACCCACATGGGAAACGCCGGGGGTATCATAAGTCCCGGTGAAGAACACCAGATCGCCGGGGCGGGGTGAGCTGGTGCGGCGGCTGATGTTATACAGCCCCTGCGCCCCCAACCGCCCAAAGTCCCAGCCGCATTGATTGTAGACATAGGACACGAAGCCGGAGCAATCAAAGGATGTGCTGGGCTTGTACCCACCCCATACATAGGGATAGCCGATATATTTCTCGGCCTCCTCCAAAATGGCGGCAAAGGTTTCGTCGGCCAAATACGCCTCCGGGATCTCATGCTCCACGGGATCGGCGGTGTACTTTGCCACATAGGGGGACGATGGAAACAGGTCTGGACGGTTGCCCAGCGCCGACATATACAGGGCGTACCGGGAGAGCTGATCCTCGCCCATAATGTAGATGGGCAGATGGGACAGGTTGAAGTTTTCCAGCGTCACGGTGCAAATGTAGTAATCGTAATAGACCCGGTATGTGTCGGTATGGGTGTTGCCCTCTTCGTCCGTCCATGTGTCCGTTTCGAGGTAGTAGCGGCGCTCCGTCACCACCGTTTCCGTCAGAATGTACTGCTTTTCAAAGAGCATTTGCAGCGTTCCCTGTACCTCGTCCACCGTCCACGCCCCTTCGTGTATGGCGCTGATAATAGACAGCAGCACATAGGGATCGTGTTCAATGTCATCCAGCTCAAAGTGGTATTCGTCATAATCGTGAGTGCTTTCGTAGCTGTCCAGATAGTCTTGCAGCTCGGCCTCCAGCCCGCAGTAGGCGGCCTCGGCCCCGCGCAGATCGGCATCCTCGGCGGCATAGGTGGACGCGCCGATGGCCCCCACCACGCCGTTGCCAATCGTCACCGCAGAGGACATACACGACTGCATGAGCACCAGCAGCAGAAAACAGGCAAGGAACAGCAACACCCCCACAGGATGCCGCTTGACAAAGGCCACGGCCCGGGCCGCCAGCTTTTCCGTTGTGACCGCCGTTTTCTCTGCGGCCTTGGCCGTCTGCTTTGCAGCCTCCCGCGCTTGCTTTGCGTATTGCCGCTTGATTTTCTGCTTTTGGATATACCGGGACACCGCGCCGCCCTTTTGCATTTCCGGGTGGGCCTCCACCGTGGCCCGGTACTGATAATCCGCCGTAGCCTTGATGTGCCTGGACTCGGCCTTTTGCACCGCTTTGGCCGGGTGCTCCCGGATTTGCTTTTTTACATACCGGGATGTGGAGCGCAGGGCGGCCTCACCGACCAGCTCGGATCGGTGGGCGCTTTCGGTGCCGACATTCTCATGCTCTACCTCATATAGCTTGCCATGCACATACCCATGAACGGTTGCACCCGCCGCCCGGCCCGCCTTTTTCACGGGGCCGGACTTTTTCGGCGGTTTCTGCTTTGCCAGCTTTTTCTTGGCCTTATCCAGTTGTTCGCCGCGCTTTTCCATACGCAGCTTGGACTCGGCGGTTTGCTCCTGCTGGCTTTTGGCTCTAAACTTGCTTTTGGGGGACTTTGGGACTTTTTGTCCCGAAGTGGCCCCGCCCTTATTCGTCCTTTCGCTCATGGGCCATATCCTCCGGGCGGGTGGTCAGCAGATTGTAAATCTCACCCTTGGGGAAACGATCCACAAACGGGATGGTCACGGAGCCGTAGAACAGCAAACCCTCGCCGGAATTGCTATGGGTGATATAGGAGAGCTGATGCTCGGAAATGCCGAGCTGCTTTGCGAGGATCGCCCGGTCACTTTGGGCCTGTGACAGCAGGATCATAAAGTCGGTGTTATCCAGAATGGCCTCGATTTCCCGGCTTGCCAGCAAGTCCTTCACATTCTGCGTCAGCGCCGAGGGGACGCAGCCCTTTTTACGGAGCATCTTCCACACGGCCACAAAGTAGCTGGCCGTCAGCGGATCGCGGAGCAGAATATGGAACTCATCAAAGTAGCACCAAGTAGCAAGGCCCTCGGCATGGTTGGTGTTGACAGCCGATGTGACAAACTCGTTTGTAATGTGCATGGCGATCTTGCGGAGGTTTTCGCCCATGCCTTTCAGAACGATGCACACCACACGGGCATCCGTCTGGACATTGGTGGGGTGGTTGAACAGGTTGAGGGAGCCTGTGCAGTAGAGCTCCAGCGCCGTTGCCACACGCCGGGCCTCCGGCTCCGGCTGTTTCAGCAGTTCCTCATACAAGTCCTGCAGCAGCGGCATATCCCCGCTACCGATCCCCAGCGCCAGCTCCCGGTAGACCAGCCGCACACAGCGGTCAATGACCGTCTTTTCGATGGGCTGCAAGCCCTCCTTGCCGCCCACGATCAACTCGCACAGGGACAACAGGAAGTCGGCCTTCATGGACAGGGGGCTGTCCTCGTCATTGGTGGATAGCTGGATGTCCATAGGATTGATATGGTTGGGGCTGTCCGGGGCGATCTCGATGACCTGTCCACCCAGCCGCCTCACCAGCGGGGCATATTCGCCCATCGGGTCTACCACCACGATCCTGTCGCTGGTGGCAAGGAACACATTGATCAACTCTCTTTTTGCCGCAAAGGACTTGCCCGATCCCGTGGAGCCGAGGTACATTCCGTTGGCCGATTTCAGCTTTTTGCGGTCAGCCATGATGACATTATGGGAAAGGGCGTTCATGCCGTAGTACAGGGCCTGTCCGTCCATACGCAGCTCACGGGTCATAAAGGGAATAAAGATCGCCGTGGAGCTGGTTGTCATACCGCGCTGGATCTCAATGCCGTTGTACCCCAGCACCAGCGAGGACAGGAAACCCTGCTCCTGCTGCCAGTCCAGTCTTTTCAGAGCGCAGTTGTATTTCTGCGCGATGCCGGACACGGTAAATACATCGTTTTCCAAACGCTGGCGGCTGGGCGCAAGGTTGATGACGGTAAAGGTCAAAAGGAACATTCGCTCGTTGCGGGATTGCAGATCGGCCAGCAGCTCTGCCGCATCCTTGGAAAAGGTAATGAGGTCGGGGGGCAAAATCTCCATATCGTACCCGGCCCGGACAGCCTTTTTCTGTTCCTCGGCCTTCATGCGTCCAATATCGGAGATTTTACCCTTGATGGTTTTAATGGCCTTGAGCTGATCCACCGTCTGAACATGGAGCGTCACCGTCAGCTCGGCATCCAGCTCCAAGATTTCAGCCAGCAGCTTATCCGACATTTCCGACGCCAAAATCTGCAAGTAGGACGCAGCTCCCCAAGACTGGCCCACCCGGAATGTACGGCTCTGCCGGAAGTCGAAGCTGTCCGGGGCAATAAAGTCTTTCGTACCCATGCCAGTTCTGGGAATATCCTTCCACGCAAATCGGAAAGGCTCCCGACTGCCGGGGTGGAGCTGCCCATGCAAGGCGGCCAGCCGATCCCGGCCATCGAGGGGCCGGGACTGTACCCCCAGCCGCTTGAAGTTGCCCATCACATCGGCCTCTACACGATCCAGACGGGGCCGGGCCTCGGCCACGCTGCCAGCGGGCAGACCAAAGGTGATGTATTTGGAGCGTTCAATGCCGTTGTTGCTTTTGGCAATCTGGCCTTTGAGCATATCCACGAACTCGCCCCGGATGCTGTTGAACGCATCCTGCTGGGCCGGGATATTCACCTTGTAACGGTGGGTAGACCGGGAACGCCGATTGACGAAAGAAAGCTGGAACGGCAAGGAACTGTCAAAGTAATTGAGGAATGAGCTCCAGCCGCCAAAGATAGCAGTCTGATCCTCGGTGGACGCAACGGCATAATTGATGTCCTCATATTCCACCGTTTTCGTGTAAAGCCCGCCGGGGAGCTGACAGATGCCGTCCGGGTGCATCGCCACATAGGGGATCGTCTGCTGGGCAGACACCACGGCCCGGCGCTTACTTGCCTTTGGCTTGCTTTTACTTTTTGTTTTTGCCGATTTACAATGCAAGTGCAACAGTAAATAAAAAGAGTGACTCAAAGAGGAAAAGCCAGTAAAATGGTAGTTGCGAGCCAACCATAAGGAGGCGTTCCTCAATGAGCCACTACCAACATCTTAGCATA
>DXDZ01000074.1 GCA_019115185.1 Candidatus Agathobaculum merdipullorum | reverse complement strand
ATGAGATAAAGGCCAAAGCCTTTCATTTTGCCTTTCAAATCGGTTTGACACCTCTTCCTTGTTGATATTTACTCGCCGCCGTAAACGCTCGGCTTCAAAATGCCGATATACGGCAGATTGCGGTATCTTTCCGCATAATCCAGACCGTAACCGACCACAAACTCATCCGGAATCTCAAACCCCAGATAATCGACCGGCACATCCACTCTGTGCCGCGCAGGCTTGGACAGCAGCGTGCACAGACGGATGGACTTTGCGCCGCGCGCATTGAGCACCTGCATCAGATAGCTGAGCGTCACGCCGGAGTCCAGAATGTCCTCCACGATCAGCAGATCGCGTCCGTCAATCGGCTGCTCAATGTCCTTGATGATCTGCACCTCGCCCGAGGTCTTGGTGCCCTTGCCGTAGCTGGATACCACCATGAAATCCACGTTGCAGGGTGTGTCGATCTTGCGCGTCAGGTCGGCCATGAACACATAGGAACCCTTGAGCACGCTGACGATCAGCGGGTTTTTATCCCGATAATCTTCCGTGATGCGCGCCCCCAGTTCGGCCACCTTATCCGCCAGCTGCTGTTCGGTAAAATAGATTTCCTTGATATCGTCCCGCATATCATATGCCATTTTTCAATACCCCTCTATTTTTATTTGCATGCGCGCGCCCCCTTGCGGAGAACGCGAACAATCCATACCTATATCCTGCACGGCGATCACGCCGTTTTTGTCCGCAATGACCGCCAGCCTATCCCGCTTGCCGCGCGGGATTTTCCGGTCGATCAGCAGCTTTTTGAGCGTCCGGCTGCCGCCTTTTTCCGTCAGGCGGATGCGGTCACCCGTCCTGCGCGTACGCACGCACAATGATACGAAATCTATTGTACCACAATCCACGCAAAAAGTATTGAATGATTTGTAAAAAACTTCGTTTTTTTCTAAGACATGCACAGAAACCCGCACGCTGCCGTCCCACAGCAGCTGGTCGGACGGCACAGCAAGCGGCAAAGCCGGACGCTCCGCCTCCATTTCGCCACATACCATCCGCAGCGCACCGTATTCGCGCCGCGCGATAAACCCGTGCGGCAGTGCACAGCTGGCGGACGGGTTTTCGCTTTCCAGCAAGTGCATCAGCGCGTGAATGTGCTGCGCGGTCACATCCCGCAGCGGCATACCGCTCTGCGCAAGTAATCGCCGCAGCGCGCGCGTGCAAACCGCCGGATGCGCCTGCCGCAGCGGCGCAATGTCCCATGCGCCGTCGGGCCGCGCCGCCTGCGCCAGACATTCCTGCGCCAAGCCCGCCAGGCAGTCCTCATCCTGCCGCAGCAGGTCGCCCAGCCGCGCCGCGGCCTGCGCCGCCGACGGCTGGATGGCCCGCAGCGCGGGCACGACCGTATGCCGGATGCGGTTTCGGGTGTAGGTTTCGTCCATGTTTGTGCTGTCGGTGACGTAATCCTGCCCAAGAGATGCGAGATATGTCTCCACCTGTGCGCGCTCCACTTGCAGCAGCGGACGGATGACCTGTCCGCGCACGGGCGGGATGCCCGCCAGCCCCTTGGGGCCGGTGCCGCGCACCAGATGGAACAGCATGGTTTCCAGATTATCGTCCGCAGTGTGCGCAGTCGCAATTTTTATCCCCTGCGCGGCATCGTGCAGCCGCGCATAGCGGATACGGCGGGCGGTTTCCTCCACGCCCTTGCTCTGCTCACGTGCCGCCGCAGCAACATCCACCCGTTCGACCGTCAGTTCGACGCCCAGCTGCGCGCACAGCGTCCGGCAGAACGCTTCGTCCCGATCGGACTCCGCGCCGCGCAGGCAGTGGTTGAGGTGGAACGCCCGCACTGCGTAACCCAGTTCGCGCAATACACGCAGCAGCGCCACCGAATCCGCGCCGCCCGACAGCGCCACCAGCACCGGCTCTCCCGGCCGCAGCATATCATATGCCACAATGGTCTGCTTTACATGCTCCAACATGGCTTTAGTCTCCATGGATGCGGTCCGGGTTGGAGAAGGTCGTGTACTGACCGACCCACTGCAATTCAATCGTACCCGTTGCACCGTGACGGTTTTTGGCGATGATGATTTCCGCAATGTTCTTGTTCTCACTCTCATCATCATAATAGTCATCACGGTAGATAAACATAACAATATCCGCGTCCTGCTAGATGGCGCCGGATTAACGCAGGTCGGACAGCATCGGTCGCTTGTCCGAGCGCTGCTCGGACGCACGCGACAACTGCGACAGACACACGACCGGCACATTGAGTTCCTTTGCCATGATCTTGAGTGAACGCGAAATCTCTGCAACCTCCTGCACGCGGTTGTCCATATGACGCCCGCCGACATGCATCAGCTGCAAATAGTCAATGACGATCAGTCCCAGCTCTTCGCCCAGACGGCGGCATTTCGCCTTGATCTCGGCAACCGTGATCGCGGGATTATCGTCTACATAGATGTTCAGCCCGGCCAACACGCCCGACGCACGGGCGATCTTGACCCAGTCCTCTTCGTCCAGATTGCCGGTTTTGAGCTTCTGCGACTCGATCAGCGCTTCGCTGGACAGGAAACGGCTGGCGAGCTGTTCCTTGCCCATTTCCAGCTGGAACACACACACGCCCGTTCCCTTTTTGTAGCCACGCGGCTTATCCTTGACGCTCGCCTTGGCCGCGTTGAGCGCAACATTAAGTGCAAACGCGGTTTTACCCATGCCGGGACGCGCCGCAATCAGGATAAGGTCGGACTTGTTCAGGCCGGTCAACGCGGTATCGAGCGCATGAAATCCCGTGGACATGCCCGGAATATCGCTGTCCGACTTGGCACGCTCATCCAGCTCGGTGTACAGATCGGCAATGACCTCGCTGAGCTTGGATAAGCCTTTGATCTCACGCCCCTGCCGGATGCTGTAAATCCGCTGCTCGGCCAGCTCCGCAATGCTGGATGCTTCGCCGCGCGCTTCCAGCGCGTTTTGCTGGATCTCGCTGCCTGCATCGGCCAGTTGTCGCAACAGGCTCTTGTCGCGCACGATGCGCACATATTCGTTTACGTTGCGCGCGCCGGGCGTGACCTCCATCAGCTGGAACAGATACGCGCGGCCGCCCGCCTCGTCATAATAGCCCATGCGCGTGAGCATATCGAGCACCGTGACCGGGTCGATGCGCTGCGCGCCATTGAACATGGAATAGATGGTCTCAAAGATGCGCTTGTTCTCGTCCGCATAGAAGTCATCCGCGCGCACCTGCTCGATCACCTCAGGGATGCAGTTCGGGTCAACTAGCATCGCGCCCAAAAGCGACTGCTCCGCTGTCAGGTCCTGCGGCACCTGCCGCATCAAAAGCTCATCCAAAACCGCACCACCTTTCTGCAAATGGATTCGCTTCGCCGCGCTCAGCGCGGCCATTCTTCAGCATTTTCCCGCAAAGTATAAAATTTCATAAAAAGTCAGGACATGCGCCTGACTTTTTATACGCCTGACGGAGAAAAGTTTCGCATATCGAAACTTTTCGTAGTCCCTGAACCTTGTCCGCGCCTTCGCGCGGCAAGGTTCCCTCGATTGGAACAGTCTGTTCCAATCGAAGCCGTCAGGCTTCCACTACCTGCACCAAAATCTCGCCCGCGATATCCTGATACAGCTTTGCCTTCACACGATGCACGCCGAAGGTCTTGATCGGCTCTTCGAGCACGATCTTCTGCTTGGGCACATTGAGGCCGTACTGCTTATTCAGCTCCTCGGCGATTTCCTTGGAGGTCACCGCACCGAACAAACGGCCGCCCGAGCCGCCCTTGGCCGGCACCTTGACCGGGCTGACCTTGAGCTTTTCCGCCGCTTCGCGCGCGGCCTGCTGCTCCAGCGCTACCTTGCGCGCGTGCGCCTCATCCTGCGCCTTTTTGACGTTCAGATTATCCGCCGTAGCGGGCTCTGCCAGACCGCGCGGCATGAGGAAATTGCGGCCGTAGCCCTCGCTGACCTCGATCAAGTCGCCCTTCTTGCCCTTACCCTTGACATCGGCTTTGAGAATCACTTTCATAATTTATTAACTCCTTTTCTGACTTTCTATATCTGATAGAAGCCGGACGGATCACTTCTCCGCCGGTTTATCGGTTTGCTGATCGGCAAAATAGCCGTCGATCGCCTCGGTAATCATACGGTCCGCCTCTTCGGGGGTGGTATTTTTCAGCTGCGCACCCGCCGCAGAGTGGTTGCCGCCGCCGCCCAGCCGCTCCATCAGCAGCTGCACGTTGACCTGTCCCGACGCACGGGCCGAAACCGCCATATCATTGCCGCTGCGGAACGCCACCACGCTTGCGCGTGTGCCGATGATGCTCAGCAACTCATCTGCCGCCTGCGCCGCCGCCACACGGTCCACTTCCTCATCGGTTATGGCAAAGATCACGCCCTGACCGCAGTCGCGCGCGGAAGAAATGAGTTTCTGCCGCTCCATATACTGCGTGAAGCTGGACTGGAACAGATGCTTGACGTCACTCGCCTCCGCGCCTGCACGGCGCAGATAGGCGGCTGCCTCAAAGGTGCGCACACCGGTGCGCATCGAGAAGCCCTTGGTATCCAGATAGATGCCCGCGAGCATCGCTTCCGCTTCCCCTGTCAGAATGCCGCTGGTCGGCACCAGATATTGCAGCAGCTCGCTGACCAGCTCGGATGCGGACGATGCATACGGCTCATGCAGCGAAACGACCGCGTTTTCAATATAATCCGCTGCGCGGCGGTGGTGGTCGATGACTGCCACCTTATTGATGGATTGCAGCAGCGCTTCGTTTTCGACATAGCCCGGACGGTTGACGTCCACCACGATCAAAAGCGTGTTGAAATCGCACAGGATCATCGCGTCCTCTGCGCTGATGAATACATCCTTATACTCAGGCAGCGTCTCCAAGCGTTCGATCAGATCGCTCGCCATGGTGTGCTCCCGATCAACCACGATATGCACCGGCTTTCCCTTAACACGGGCGGCGCACACCATACCGGCTGCCGCGCCGATAGCGTCCATATCGCTGTTCCGGTGACCCATGACCAGCACCTGCGAAGAATCGCGGATGAGCTGGGAAAGTGCGTTTGCCACCACGCGGCTTTTGACCTTGGTGCGCTTTTCGACCTCCTCGGTCAGTCCGCCGAAAAACTCAAAGTTATAGCGGTTTTTGATGACCGCCTGATCGCCGCCGCGCGACAGCGCCATGTCAATCGCCAGACCGGCATATTGATAGCACTCTGCCAGCGTTTCGCCGTCCTTGCCAATGCCGATGGACAGCGTCGCCACAACGCCTTCATGGTTCTGAATATCGCGCACATCCTGCAAAACCGCAAATTTACGCGCGCTGAGCTTGTCAAGCTCGGCATTTTCGATGATGAAGATATATTTATCTCGGTCATATTTGCGCAGCACCGCATTACAATCCTTGATCCACGAAAACAGCCGTTTATCGATGCCCGCCAGAATGGTCGATTTTTCCGAATCGGTCGCATTCTTGGTCAGTTCCTCATAGTTGTCGATCGCAATGACCGCAATCGCCGGACGGCGGGTTTCCGCCGCGTCGCGCAGCTGCACATATTCCGTGCAGTCCAGAAAATGCAGCATCATCATCTGCCCTACGTCGCTCTGCACCAGACTACCGAATACATGATATGCATTCCGTCCCATGCGCAGCTCGCCCGGAAACTCAGTTTTCCCTTCGATCAGCCAGCGGGTCTCAAAGGTCGGCGCAAGCTCGGTCAGCCGCATGTGCCGCGCACCGGCAAACTGTCCGCTGATATCCGCAAACGCGCTGTTCGCCCAGACGATTTCTCCCGTCGTTGCCAAAGCGACCACAGTCGGCAGCGGCGAATGCGTCACCGCGGGATGGATCTCCCCGCCGTCAATCACGATATTGTCCATCAGCTCCTGCATCTGACGGCTGCGCTCTTCTTCCCCATGCAGCGCGATCACGCGCAAAATGACGCCCAAAACAAGGCCAATCAGTCCATAAATCACGGAAAAATACATAGTGCCCAAGGCAAACAGGAGATACAACACAAAAAACACTCTGCTGCCTGCCCGAAGTGTTTTTCGAGATGGCTTCTTCAACTTCTCGTCCCCCTTTCGGACGCAAAAATTCATGTTAATTATAACATCGCTCCGCTATAATGTAAACAAAAATCGTATAAAGCGCCCCTCTGCAACACAGAACGCACGCTGCCCGCAGCGTATTGACAGCGGCATCCGCTCAGGGTATGATTATTTTACGAAAGCGAGGCGACAAACCATGGCGCAATACATTCTGGCTTTGGACCAAGGCACCACCAGCTCGCTCGCGATCCTTTTTGACCGCGAGCAGAACATTCTGGCCATCCGTCAGCATGAGCTGACACAGCACTATCCGCACGAGGGCTGGGTCGAGCAGGACCCAATGGATATCTGGTCAACACAATACGCCGCGATGCTTGAGGTGCTGGCCGCTTCCGGCGTATCCCCGCGGGAAATTGCCGGCATCGGCATCACCAACCAACGCGAAACCACCATCCTCTGGGAGCGGGAAACCGGCCGTCCGATCTATAACGCCATCGTTTGGCAATGCCGCCGCACGGCTGACATCGTGGACGGACTGGTGGCGCAAGGTCTTTCCGACCACATCCGGCAAACCACCGGTCTGATACCGGACGCTTATTTTTCCGGCACAAAGATCAAATGGATTCTCGACCATGTGGAAGGCGCGCGGGAAAAAGCCGCGCGCGGCGACATTCTGTTCGGCACGGTGGACAGCTGGCTGGTCTGGAAGTTGACCGGCGGCAAAGTGCACATCACGGACGCGACCAATGCCGCCCGCACCATGATTTTCAACATCCACACGCTGGATTGGGACGACACGTTGCTGGAGGCGCTCGACATTCCGCGCGCCATGCTGCCGCGCGTGTGCTCTTCGAGCGAGGTGTACGGCACAGTCGCCATACCGGGCGGCGATATTCCGATCGCAGGCATTGCAGGCGATCAGCAGGCCGCTCTGTTCGGACAGACCTGTTTTTCGCCGGGCGACGCCAAAAACACCTACGGCACGGGCTGTTTTCTGCTGATGAACACCGGCACACAGGCCTGCGAAAGCAAAAACGGACTGCTCACCACCATCGGCATCCGCATCGGTGACGAAACGCAGTATGCACTGGAGGGCAGCGTGTTTGTCGGCGGCGCGGTCATCCAGTGGCTGCGCGATGAAATGCGCTTTTTCGCGGAAAGCCGCGATGCAGAATACTATGCGAAAAAAGTGCCGGACACGGGCGGCGTATATCTCGTGCCCGCGTTCACTGGTCTGGGCGCGCCGCACTGGGACATGTATGCGCGCGGCTGTCTGATCGGTATGACACGCGGCACCTCCCGCGAGCATATCATCCGCGCCGCGCAGGAATCCATCGCCTATCAGGTCAACGATCTGCTGGACGCCATGGCGCGCGATACCGGCGTGCCGCTGTCCTCGCTGTCGGTGGACGGCGGCGCGAGCCGCGACAGCTTCCTGATGCAGTTTCAGGCGGACATCTCGCATTGCACCATTCGCCGTCCGGTCATCCGCGAAACAACCGCGCTGGGTGCCTGCTATCTGGCGGGACTTGCCACCGGCGTATGGAGCAGCCGGGAAGAGCTGACGCAGCTTTGGCGCTGTGATACATTCTATGAACCCGCCATGGAAGAGGATACCCGCCGGCGGCTGCTGGCAGGCTGGGCGAAAGCAGTCGGACGCAGTCTGGACTGGGCGGAACACAACTAAAAAAGCAAAAAAGAACGACCTTTATGAAGGCCGTTCTTTTTTCTTGCGTAAAATGGCGTATTCGTCTACTGCAAATGGAAAGGAGAAATGCACCCGCATCTGCGGAACATTGAACAGGTCGAGCGCCTCTCCCTCGTCGTTGACCACACCGTCCGCATGGAAACAATACGGAGACTGCCCCGGCTGGACGAGTTCCAACTCTTCGCCCTTGAAAATGCGGTTTTTCAAAGTGAACACCGCATGTCCATCCTCACCGCAGTCAACCGGCATGCCCACCACTTCGTATTCACGGATATACTGGCTGTCGCCGTAGTGCTGTCCGTTTTCCTCCGAACCGAAGTAGAATCCGGTGTAATATTCGCGGTGGCTGACCTTGTTCACTTCCTCGCGGCAGAACTGCGGCAGCACAAAACCTGCCGGATTGGCGGCATAGGCATCAATCGCTGCGCGGTATGCGCCGGTCACGCAGGCGGTGTAATACGCTGTCTTATTGCGTCCCTCGATCTTGAAGGAATCCACCCCGGCGCGCACCAGTTCCGGAATATGCTCGATCATACACATATCCTTGGAATTATACAGATAGGTGCCGCGGGCATCCTCCTCAACCGGGAAAAACTCACCCGGCCGCTTTTCCTCCATCAGCGCGTAATTCCAGCGGCAGGGCTGGGCGCACGCACCGTGATTTGCGTCCCGTCCGGTCATATACTGCGAGATCAGGCAGCGCCCGGAATAGGAAATGCACATCGCGCCATGCACAAACGCCTCGATTTCCAATTCTTTCGGCGTTTTCGCACGAATCTCCGCGATCTCGTCGAGCGAAAGCTCGCGCGCGAGCACCACGCGCTCCGCGCCCAGATCCGCCCAGAAATTCGCCGCCTCATGGTTGAGGATGCTGGTCTGAGTCGAAATGTGCAGCGGCACCTTGGGCGCATAGCGCTTTGCCAGCCGGATCACGCCCACATCCGCCACGATCAGCGCGTCCGCCCCTGCGTCCGCCAGCAGTTCCAGATAAGCTGGCAGCGCGGACAAATCGCCTTCGGACGGCATGATATTGACCGTAATATAGCATTTGACGCCGTGCGCATGCGCATAGGCAATGCCCGCGCGCAGCTCCTGATCGTCAAAGTTTGCGGCAGCGGCCCGCATACCGAACCGCTGTCCCGCAAAATACACTGCGTCTGCGCCATACGCGATGGCAAAACGCATTTTCTCCATATCGCCCGCAGGTGCGAGCAGCTCAGGCATCGTATTATTCACCGCCGCCCTCCGTATTGGAAGCTGCCGCTGCCGCCTGTGCCGCATTGGATTTCGCAATATTCGCCTCATGCTCCGCATAGCTGTTGGCAAACAGATGCGTGCCGTCCGGCATCGCTACATAATAGTAATAATTATGCTGTTCCGGATGGGAAGCGGCATACAGGGATGCATAACCCGGATTACAGATCGGTCCGGGCGGCAGGCCCTGCTTGGTATACAGGTTATACGGGGTATCGGACGCCAGATCCGCCTCGCTGAGCGTGCCGCCCGTCCGGCCAAGGCCGTACAATACGGAAGCGTCCACCTGCAGATACGGGAACTCGCTGGAATTATTCAAACGGTTGTAGATAACGCCCGCAATCGTTGCGCGCTCGCTGTCTGCCTGCGCCTCGCGCTCGATCAGCGATGCAATCGTCACAATATCATGCATCGACCGGCCCAGACTTTCCGCACCGGCCTGAATATCCGCATCATACTTGGTCTCAAAGTTGTTGAGCATCTTATTGATGGTATCAACAACCGTTGCATTACCCTTGTAAATCTCATAGGTATCCGGGAACAGATACCCTTCCAGCCAGCCTTCGGTTGCCGGCAGCTCATCCTGCAGGAAGGTATGCTTGAACGGATATTCGTTGAGCGCTTCGTTAAGCGCATCCTCCGTACAGACATGCTCATCCAGCAGCATTTGCTTAATCTGTGCCACCGAGTAGCCTTCCGGGATGGTAATTTTCATCGTGTCCGTGCTCGAAGCATTGACCAGCGTGTCGATGATCTGACCATAGTCCATATTGGGGTTGAGCGAATACGAGCCTGCCAGCACGCCCTCATTGTCACCCTTGATGCGGACGTACAGCTTGAAGATGGTGCCGTAATTGATGACGCCCTCATCATCCAGCTGCTTTGCTACGGAAAGCAGGTCGGTATTTTCCGAAACCGTAATCTCCTTGACCGCATTCTCCTTGACAAACGCAAAAACGTCATTGGCAATAAAGATCGCCGCCAGCGACAGGATAATCGAAACGCCCAGCACAGCAATGACATACACCACCGTGCCTGCACATCCGCCATTGACCTGGCGGCGGCTGCGGCGGCGATGCCGCGACGGCTGCGGGATAAGCTGGGTCTCCTGCCCTACCTGATTGTTATCCATATTTTCCATCGTTTCACCTCAATATTTTTCTGTTTTCCGTCATATCACGCGATTCATGATGAGCTTTGCCACAAAAGCAAGCAAAAAGGCCAGCATACCCGGATTGCGCACCAGCAACCACAGGTCATACAAACCGGCGCTTTTTTCAAAATGCGGAATGCAGCCTCTGGTCAGGAGATGTTCCAGCTGGCGCAGCGTCAAATAGAGGAACAGCAGTAGCACCAGTGCATTGATCGCCGCAAAATAGCTCCAAATGCCAAAAGCCGCATAAGTATCCGTGATCCAAAGCACAAACACATAATACAGGTTATTGACGCCGTGCGCCAACACCGCCGGCCACACGCTGCCCGAAATATAAGTCAAGTATGCGTAAGCAATGCCGGCCAGAAACGGGCCTGCAAAATTCATCATGCTGCCGTGCAGCATGGCAAACGCCAGACCGCTGAAAATCAGGCAGGCCGATGTGCCGACGCTTTCCTCATGCACGGTAAACAACGCGCCGCGCAGGTATACCTCTTCCAGCACCGCTGAAAGCACCACAATGACGGCAAACCGGGCGGCCATGCTCAGGCCCGATTGCGGCGCATCCAATGCGATGGCCGTCAGGTCCGCGCCAACCAAACCCGCCAAATGGTAAATCAGAAAGTTCAGAAACAGCGAAAGCAAAGCTACTGTAACGCCCAGCCGAACCGTCAGTCCCAGTATACCTTTGCGCAGCCGCCGCGGCTGCAATCTTTTCCGCAGCTTTTTCTGGTCCCGCATGGAGAACACCAGCATGACCAGCGGCAGCGCAAACGAGACAAATTCCGCCAGTGCCAGCAGCGGTGCGCCTCCGCCAAAGTGAGACACCAGCTTTCCGGTACCCGTCAGCAGGCAAAAACACAGAAACAACGAAAGGCCGGGCAGCAGCGCGATTTTATTGTTCTTCATTCGTGCGCAGCACCTGCCTTTCGGTTATGATCCAGTGGCACCGTTGGTCGAGCGCCGTATGCGGCAGGCTATCCACCAGCCGCTGTTCGGCGCAAAGCGCCATGCGGACGGCCCCGGTCCGGCAAAGGAAGCGGTCATAGTACCCGCCGCCGTAACCCAGACGGTAGCCCTGCCGGTCGCAGGCAAGCGCCGGAACCAGCACCAGATCAATGTCATCCGGCACAATCTCCCGCGCGGCGGCATCCGGTTCCTCAATGCCGTATGCCCCCGGCCGCAGCTCGTCGAGCGAGGCGATCTGCCGTGCGGTCATTTCGCCTGCTGCGCCGCAAAGCGGCACGCAGACGGTTTTGCCCGCGGCCAGCGCCGCACGCAGCAACGCACGGGTGTCGATCTCCTGCGCAGTCGATACATAAGCAAATACACAGGCAGCGCGGCGGTACGCCTCGCTTTCCAGCACTCGGCGGGCGATCTCCCCGTCGGCCTTCTGCTTGTCCGCCGCGCTCTGCACAGCTCGTTCGGAAAGAAATTGACGACGAAGCGTCTTTTTATCGTTCGACATGGTGCACAACTTCGGCGGCAATCCGGCGCGCCTGCTCCTCGCCGCGCAGCGCGGACACCAATGCACAGCCGAAGTCCAGCGCACCGCCCACGCCGCAGGCGGTGATGATGCGGCCGTCTACCACACAGGTGCGCTTGAGCGGGATTGCCCCGGTCATGCCGTCCTCCATGCCCGGATAGCAGGTTGCCTTACGGCCCTTGAGCAGGCCCATACCGCCCAGAATGATGGACGGCGCCGCACAGATCGCGGCAACATACTTGCCCTCGTCATAGCACTTGCGCACCGCATTTGTCACGCGCTCATCCGCATACAGGTTCTTCGTGCCCGGCATGCCGCCCGGCAGCACCACCATATCAGCCTTGTCCCAATCCACCTGATCCATGGGCAGCTCGGTCTGCATGCCGATGCCGTGCGAGCCGTGCACCAGATCACCCGTCACACCCACCAGCTTGACCTCAACGCCCGCGCGGCGCAGCAGATCGATCGGCGTAATTGCTTCTGTTTCCTCAAATCCCTCTGCCAACAGTACGTATACCATTTCTTGTCACACCTTTCAGTTCAGCATTAAATTCATATATCCGCGAGAATCCTCTCGCTTGTCATGCCATTTGATGCAGCCCAGTGCGGTCTGCGTGCCGCAGCCCGTCACCGTACACCGCTCCAGTCCGAGCGCCGCGAGCAGCCCCTGCTCTCGCGCGGCAGTCAAACCAAGCGCCTCCTGCACATGATCCGTCCAGCAAAACGCATAGGCTGCAAGCATATCGCCTGCAAACCAGCCGAATGCCCCTGCACCCAGCGCGTCAAACATGGCAAGCTGTGCCTGCCAATACGCCGCGTCGCGCACAATACGGCAATCCGGCGTCAAGCGGTCATATAAAGCCGCCATCTGCGGCACATCGGTCTGCGTCAGCCGCCGCGGTGCTTCACCGTCCGCCATGCGCACGATTTCACGCTTTTCCACCTCAAAAAACGGCAGATAACCGAACGGCCGGTAAAAATCAAACAGCCACGGCTCGGCCGGAATAAGCGTGGATGCCACTCTGCCCTGTTCGCGGTCGATCGCAAGCGAGGCTTCGAGCAGCCGCGCCATATGGCCCTTTCGGCGATGCGCCGGATCGGTGCACGCGCCGTAAATATAGGTGATTTCCCGTTCTTCGCCGCCGGTGCGCAGCCGATACGGCAGCATCTGCACCATCGCGCACAGTGTATCCTGCTCTTCGCTCAGCAGCACCGTGCCGCAGTCAAAGAAATGCGCAAAAAAATAATCGTTAAAGCCGCCCTCATCCGGGAAACAGGTTTCCCAAAGCTGCCGGATGCGCGGCACATCCTGCGGCTGTGCCCGCCGGATCATGCCTGCGGCTCCTTCGGTACGGCGGTATATTTCACCCCGCGCATGACCGGATAATAGGACTTTTTCGCCTTGCGCAGTCCCTCCAGACCAAGATCTTCCTCTCTATTGACGTACTGCACATCATCACAGTTCCGCAAAACGAACTGCTGATTGATCATCTGATAGGCGCCCGGAATCGTATGGTCGGCCTTTTCGATCTGCACCACATACATGTCCGGCTCGGCCTTGCAGCCAAAGGTGAAGGCAATCACCTCGCCGTCCAGACGCAGCAGCCCGCCCCGCAAATCGAGTGCATCAAAGTTGTGCAGCGCCTGCACGATCGCACAAGTCTCGCCCTGGAAATCGCGGCTCTGTGCACAGCCATTCTGATTGCACCAGCGAATATGATAACCGAACGCATCCTTGATATTGTCGCGCGTCATGTCCTCATAGCTCCAGCGTCCCTCATATGCCGCCTGGAAGCGGTTTACCAGATTGCGCTTGCTTTGCAGCTTTTTGCCCGACAGCGTGCGCAGCTTTTCCGCCAGATAAATATAATCGTCGCCGTCCTCGTTGTCATGCGAAAAGGCAAATTTGCCCGGCCGCACCGCTTCAATCCGATCAATCATCGGCTCCGCGACCGACACGATAACAAACGGAATGCCGCGCTCGGCGGCATCCTGTTCCAGCGCATCCAGCGCGTCGCCCAGATCGCCCTCGCCCACCGGGGCGAGATAGCAGTCGTGTTCGCCGTCCAGCGGCGTCATCTTGACCAGCAGAAAGCCATCCCGAAAACAGATCTGCGTATTATAATGACTGCGCCACATGAATAAATCCACAAAACAACGCTCGCACAGATGATAATAATAGTGCGAACCGCATTCTTCTACTTGTTGCTTGTCCTCAAGTGTGATTTCTCGAAATGGTAACATAAACAATCCTTTTCCTCATTTTTCGCGGCGATCCCCCGTCCCCGCATTCGGTTTCCCGCAAATCTTTCCTATTTCCTTTTTGACTCTATCAATCCATTTTCTCCATATTTTCCGGGTTTTATCGCAAAGCCGTCGTTTTTTACCCCGTCCCCTGCCTTATTTGCGACTGCCGCCGAACAGCCGCTCACGAATGACGATCAGCAGGAATTTGGGCAGCTTCATCATGCGTCCGATGCGGCTCGGCTGGCAAAGCAGCCGGTAAAACCATTCCAGTCCCAGCTTGATGAAGATTTTCGGTGCACGCTTGGCAACGCCCGCAAACACATCCAGCGAACCGCCCAGTCCGCAGAACAGTGTCGCATGGATTTCATCCATATAATTTGCCATAAAACGTTCCTGCTTCGGCGCGCCCAGGCAAACGAACACCACGTCCGCACCGCCGCAGGCGTTGATTGCGTCCACCGCTGTCTGTGGGTCGGTGAAATAACCGTCCTGCGTGCCGGCCAGCACCAGTCCCGGATATTTTTTGCACAGATTTTCCCCGGCCTTTTCAGCCACGCCCGGCTTGGCCCCCAGCAAGAACAGCCGCATATTTTCTTTCGCCATCGCCGCGACCAGATGCTCGGCAAACTCGATGCCCGCTACCTTTCCGCAAAGCTCTTCACCGAGGATTTTCGCCGCATAAATAACGCCGATCCCATCCGGCAGCACCAGCGTCGCACGGTTGACAATGCCCATATATTCGCTGTCTCTGCGGCACAGATCGACGATTTCCGGATTCGGCGTCACAACATAGCCCTTCTGCCGGGCGCGAATGCGACTCATGGCTGTTTCCACAGCCTGCTGCATGGTCACTGCATGGAAATGCACGCCCAAAATTGAAGCGGTTTTCATTTTCTATCTCCTGCATTCTTCATTTTCATAATAGAACAGTGGGTATTCAAAATCTATCTTATTATACAGCAGTCGCCGCAAAATCTCAAGTCTCCGCACCGCAAATCTCTTTTTGGCACAAATACAGACAAGAAGTCAGGTGTTTCGCCTGACTTCTTGCACATTTATTCCTTTTTATCCGATTCTTTGCGACAAACACAGAGGCGGCTCTTCCGCCTTTATCAAAAAGCAAAAGGGGCGCAGCCCTTGGCTGCGCCCCTTTATGCCAATGTTAAATCTGTGCGCGGATGAGTTCACCCATCTCGCTGGTGAAAAGCACCTTTTCGCCCTTGGCAGCGATGTCCGCAGTGCGGTGGCCCGCGTCGAGCACGGTCTCTACCGCGTTTTCGATCGCGTCCGCCTCGGCCATCAGGCCAAAGGAGTAGCGCAGCATCATCGCGCAGGACAGGATGGTAGCGATCGGGTTAGCGATGCCCTTGCCCGCGATATCGGGTGCGGAGCCGTGGATCGGCTCATACATGCCCTTGCCGGTCTCGTTCATCGAAGCCGAGGGCAGCATGCCGATCGAACCGGTAATCATAGAAGCCTCGTCCGACAGGATATCACCGAACAGGTTGCCGGTCACAATCACATCGAACTGGCCCGGGTTGCGGACCAGCTGCATCGCGCAGTTATCCACATACATATCCGAATACTCGACCTCGGGATATTCGTCCTTGATGCGGTGCATGGTCTCGCGCCAGACGCGGCTGGTCTCGAGCACGTTCGCCTTATCGACCGAGCAAACCTTCTTATTGCGCTTCATCGCCATCTCAAAGGCGCGGCGGCCGATGCGCTCGATCTCATAAACCGAATAGTTCATATCGTCCGCGCCGACTTCGCCCCAGCCCTTTTCGCTTTCGCGGCGATAGTGCTTGCCGAAGTAAACGTCGCCGGTCAGTTCGCGGCAAACGAGGATATCAAAGCCTTCCCCGATGATCTCGGGCTTGATCGGGCAAGCGTCCGACAGTGCCTTATGCATCTGCGCGGGACGCAGGTTAACAAACAGGCCAAGCGCCGCGCGCAGGCCGAGCAGCGCCTTTTCCGGGCGCTTTTCCGAGGGGACTTCATCCCACTTCGGGCCGCCAACCGCGCCAAGCAGCACGGAATCCGCGTTTTTGCAGATTTCAATGGTCTCCTCGGTCAGCGGAATGCCGTTGGCGTCGATGGAACAGCCGCCCGCAAGCACCTCGGTATAATTGAACTGATGGCCGAACTTCTCGCCGACCTTGTCCAGCACCTTCATTGCCTCGCTAACGATTTCCGGGCCGATGCCGTCGCCCTTGACGACCGCAATATTGTACTGCATCGCTTATTCCCCTCTTTCCTTGAGCGACTTGAGCAAACCGCCCGCCTTGATGATGCTCTGGATGAACGGCGGGAACGCCGCTGCCTGATAGGTTTCACCCTTGGTTTCGTTGGTGATCACACCGGTATCAAAATTGACCGAAACCGTGTCGCCGTCGTCAATGCCGTTGGCCGCCGCTTCGCACTCGAGAATCGGCAGACCAATATTGATTGCGTTGCGGTAGAAGATACGCGCGAAAGACGCGGCGATCACGCAGGAAACGCCATTTTCCTTGAGCACCAGCGGCGCATGCTCGCGCGACGAGCCGCAGCCGAAGTTGCGCGTTGCCACGACGATATCGCCCGGCTGCATCTTTTTGACAAACTCCGCGTCGATATCCTCCATCGCGTGGGTTGCCAGTTCCTTGGGATCTGCAATATTTAAGTAACGTGCGGGAATAATAACGTCGGTATCGACATTATCCCCATATTTGAAAACTCTGCCTTTTGCGTTCATTGTGCTGTTTCCTCCCTTACTTCAGGTCGTCAGGCGTGCAGATATAGCCCGCAACAGCACTTGCCGCCGCGACCGCCGGGCTCGCCAGATAGATTTCCGAGGTAATATGACCCATACGGCCGACAAAGTTACGGTTCGTGGTCGAAACCGACTTTTCGCCGTGCGCCAGAATGCCCATATGGCCGCCCAGACACGGGCCGCAAGTCGGGGTGGAAACAATCGCGCCCGCCTGAATGAAGATCTTGGCAAGACCTTCCTCGATGCACTGGAGATAAACCTCCTGCGTGGCAGGGATAACGATGGTGCGCACGTTCGGGTTGACATGACGGCCCTTGAGAATCTCGGCTGCAACGCGCATGTCGTCGATGCGGCCGTTGGTGCACGAACCGATCACCGACTGCTGAATCTCAATGTGGCCCAGCTCGTCGATCGTCTTGGTGTTTTCCGGCAGGTGCGGGCAGGCAACCGTCGGCTTGAGCGCGGACAGGTCGATCTCGATCGTCTGCTCGTACTCCGCATCCGCATCCGCTTCGAACACCGTGATATCGCGGTTTACGCGGCCCTTGATGTACGCCATGGTCTTGTCGTCCACCGGGAAAATGCCGTTTTTCGCGCCCGCTTCGATCGCCATGTTGCAGATCGTGAAGCGGTCGTCCATCGACAGGGACGAAACGCCCTCGCCGACAAACTCCATGGACTTATAAAGCGCGCCATCCACACCAATCTGGCCGATGATGTGCAGAATCACGTCCTTGCCGGACACCCACGGGCGGAGCTTGCCGTTCAGCACGAACTTGATCGCGCTGGGCACTTTAAACCACGCCTTACCCGTTGCCATGCCGGCTGCAAGGTCGGTCGAGCCGACGCCGGTCGAGAACGCGCCGAGCGCGCCGTAGGTGCAGGTGTGGCTGTCCGCGCCGATAATCAGTTCCCCCGGAGCGGTCAGGCCTTTTTCGGGCAGCAGCGCATGCTCGATGCCCATGCTGCCCACGTCAAAGAAATTGACAATGCCATGCTTTTTAGAAAATTCGCGGCAAGTATAGCACTGCTCTGCGGATTTAATATCCTTATTCGGTGCAAAATGATCCATGACGAGTGCGATTTTGGTGTTGTCGAACACCTTGTCAAAACCCGCCTTCTCCATTTCGCGGATCGCAACCGGACCGGTGATATCGTTGGCGAGCGTCAGATCGACATTCGCCTCAATCAGCTGTCCGGCGCAAACGCTATCCAGCCCCGCGTGTTTTGCGAGGATCTTTTGCGTCATTGTCATACCCATAGCGGTTGTTTCCTCCTGCCTCAGTCGATGCAATACTTGTTGATGCCGTTGATGTAGGCCTTGATGGACGCCTCAATGACGTCGGTCGATACGCCGCGGCCGGTGACGATCTCGCTGCCGTCAATGCTGATCTTGGCGATCGCTTCAGCCTGTGCGTCCTCGCCGTCAGTCATGGAGCGCAGCGTGTAGTCTTCCAGTTCGACGTCCTTGCCGACGATCTTGTTGATCGCACGGAATGCTGCGTTGATCGGGCCGTCGGAAACCGCAGCGCGCTCGAACATTTCGTCGCCCCTCTTGACGCGGATGACGGCAGTCGAGGTGATGGTGTTGCCGGAGTTGATGACGAAGCGGTCCAGCGTATAGCGCTCCTCGCCGGAAACCGGCACCGCGCCGACCAGTGCTTCGAGGTCGCGGTCCTTGATGACCTTTTTCTTGTCGGCCAGCGCCTTGAACTTTTCGAAGGTCTTGTCGAGCTTCTCCTTATCCAGCGTATAGCCCAGCTCACGCAGACGCTCTTCAAACGCATGGCGGCCGGAATGCTTGCCCAGCACGATGGCGTTCTTCGGAATGCCGACCGATTCGGGCGTCATGATCTCATAGGTTTCCTTGTTTGCCATTACGCCGTGCTGGTGGATGCCGGCTTCATGCGCAAAGGCATTTGCGCCGACGATCGGCTTGGTCGGTGCGACCGAAACACCGGTGATCGTCTGGATCATGCGGCTGGCGCGATAGATCTGATGAGTGTCAATATTGCACTGTACGCCGAATAGGTCCTTGCGGGTATTGAGGGCCATGACGCACTCTTCCATCGAGGCATTGCCTGCGCGCTCGCCGATGCCGTTGATCGTGCACTCGATCTGGTTGATACCGGCTTCCACACCGGCAAGAGAGTTGGCGACCGCCATGCCGAGGTCGTTGTGCATATGGCAGGACAGGATGACATTCTCAATGCCCTCGGTGTGCTCACGCAGATAGCGGATGCGAGCTGCATACTCCTCCGGCACCATATAACCGACCGTGTCCGGGATATTCAGTGTGGTTGCACCGGCCTTGATCGCGGTCTCAAACACGCGGCACAGGAAGTCCAGATCCGAACGGCAGGCGTCCTCTGCCGAGAACTCGATGTCGTCACAATACTTCTTGGCATAAGCTACGTTGTGCGCCACCGATTCGATGACCTGATCGGGCGTCATCTTGAGCTTATATTCCATATGAACCGGAGAGGTGGCAAGGAACGTATGGATGCGGGCGGAATCCGCACGGCGGATGGAATTCCAAGCCGCGTCGATATCCTTTTCCACGCAGCGCGCCAGCGAGCAGATGGTCGAGCCGTGCACGTTGTCCGCGATTGCCGCGATCGCCGCCGCATCGCCGGGCGAAGAAGCAGCAAAGCCCGCTTCGATGATGTCTACCTTCAACGCTTCCAGCTGCTTGGCAACCTCGATCTTTTCATTCAGGTTCATGCTGCAGCCGGGAGACTGCTCGCCGTCACGCAGGGTCGTGTCAAAAATTCGGATGGTTCTTGCCATGTTCTTGTCCTCACTTTCTTGTCTTTGGGTGTACAGGGACAAAAAAAGCTTCGTCCCTTAATCAAAATTAAGAGACGAAGCATAACTCCGCGGTACCACTCTTGTTGCCGCACAAAATACGGCCACTCATTGCGCATCAAACAATACGCCGCCCCTGTAACGGTGGGCATCCGTTCCCTCCTACCGGCCGGATGGCTTTCAGCGGACCGCTCCCGGGCGAGTTTCACCGTTTCCTGACGCTGCCTTACACCGACCGGCAGCTCTCTGCGGACAGGGATGCGATTACTTTACCCGTTCATCACCTTTTGCAATATGTTATTATATTAGCCTTTGCCTCGGCGATTGTCAAGAGGGTATTTTCATTTTTTCCCTGCCGGGCTGCTGACTTGCGAAGATTGCAGCAATCTGGTATAGTAATAGCTATACTGTAAAAAAAGAGGAGAAAATTTACGTGAAACAACTGGGATTGCTTATTCGTCTGATTATCGGCATCATCGCCGGTACGCTGATCGGCCTGTGCGGCGGCTGGTTCGGCATCGCGGACTCGACCGCGTTTATTGCCATCGTGCGCTTGTTCGCCACGTTCACCTCGCTGTTCTCCACCTTCCTGACCTTCATGATTCCGCTGATTATTCTCTCGTTTATCACGGTGGGTATGGCGGAGCTGGGCAGGAAGGCCAACCGCCTGTTCGGCATCACCCTTCTGCTGGCTTACGGCACCACAGTTATTTCCGGTTTTCTGACTTTTCTGATCGGCAAGGCGGTGCTGCCTTCGCTCATCCAGCCCATTACAGGCGATGTGCTGGAAAGCAACGCTTTTCAGCCGTTCTTCACCATTGAGGTCGAGCCGATCTTCAGCGTGATGACCGCGCTGGTGCTTTCGTTCGTGCTCGGCATCGGTATGGCGAACCTGCGCGGCTCCTCCCTGCTGGATGTATGCCGCGACCTGCAGCGCATCGTGTCCGGCGTGCTCAAGCGCATCATCATTCCACTGATCCCGATCCACATTGCGGGCCTGTTCTGCAACATCGCTGCCGAAGGCCGCCTGTTCGCTACGATCAAGATGTTCGCTTCCCTGTACGGCATCATTATTGTGCTGCAGCTGCTGTATATCCTCTCGCAGTTCGGACTGGCCAGCGTTGTCTGCCGCAAAAACCACTTTAAAAGCATCAAAAATGTTGTGCCCGCATATTTTACCGCACTGGGCACCCAGTCCTCGGCCTCGACCATTCCGGTTGCGCTGAACTGCGCCTATAATAATGATGTCAACGAGGATGTAGCGGACTTTGTCGTACCGCTGTGCGCCACCATCAACTTAAACGGCGACACCATTTGTCTGGTGCTCGGCTCGATGGGCATTATGATCGCCAGCGGCATGACACCCACGCTCGCCCTGTTCGCACCCTTTATCATGATGCTCGGCGTGACCATGGTCGCCGCACCGGGCGTACCCGGCGGCGGCGTTATGGCAGCCCTCGGCCTGATCACTTCCATGCTCGGCTTCACCGACCCCATGCAGCAGCTGATTATCGCGCTGCATTTCTCGCAGGACAGCTTCGGCACGGCGACCAACGTCACGGGCGATCAGGCGATTGCCCTGATCGTGGATCGCATCGACCGCGCAGGCGGCGAAAACAACGCTTACTGATTGACAGAAAGGAGCGTCGGCTTTGGAGGTACTGCTTGACATCATCCGGTCGTTTGACTTTGATATCCTGTACGAAATTTCCACCCATCTGCGCGGCGGCGCATCCGATCTGTTCTGGAAATTCTTTTCGCTGATCGGAAACGCCGGCGCCGTCTGGATTGTGCTGGCCATTGCTTTGCTGTTCTTCCGCAAAACACGGCGCGCGGGCGCGGCGATGCTGGTTGCCCTGCTGATCGGCCTGCTGATCGGCAATGTATGGCTCAAGGAGTGGATCATGCGCCCCCGGCCCTTTGTGACGCATCCGGAGCTGACCGCCCTGCTCGACCCGGGCGATCAATGGTCTTTCCCCTCCGGACACACGCTGTCCTCCTTTGCGGCAGCAACGGCCTTGTGCTATTTCCATCGCAAATCCGGTGCGCTCGCCTATCTTCTGGCGGCACTGATCGCCTTTTCCCGGCTGTATGCCAGCGTACACTATCCGACCGATGTGCTGGCCGGTCTGCTGCTGGGCATTTTGTGCGGTCTGATCGGCGCATGGCTGACCGACCGCATCACCGATCGCATCCATACCTTACGGCTGAGAAAGGGTGCCTGAATGAATCAGTATAAGCGGCTTTTGAGCAACACCTTTATCTTTGCAATCGGCACATTCAGCTCCAAAATCCTTGTGATCCTCATGCTGCGTTTCTACACCGGCATGATGACCACGGACGAGATGGGCGTTGCCGATCTGATTATCAAAACCACCAGCATCCTGTATCCGGTGGTTTCGCTCTCCATCGGGCAGGCGATCATCCGCTACGGTCTGGAGCGCCGCCGCCGCAAAAGCGATGTGTTCACCATTGGTCTTGCGACCATCCTGTGCGGCTTTGTCATCGCGCTGCCGTTCCACCCGCTGCTCGGCCTGATCCACTACAACACCTCGACCGGCGCAACCGGCTCGCTGCTGGAATATCAGTGGCTCATTTACCTGTATGTGCTGACCTCCTGCACACAAAATGCGTGCAGCCAGTTCATCCGGGCGCTGGGTTATGTGCGGCTGTACGCCGTTGACGGCATCTTCCGCACCCTTGTCACCATCCTGCTGAACATCCTGTATTTGACGGTGTTCAAATGGAACATCTTCGGCTATGTGTTCTCGATCATCTGCTCGGATGCACTGTCCACCGTCTGCCTGTTCCTGCTTGCCAGCCTGTGGAAGTATATCCGGCTGCGCAAGCCCAACTTCTATCTATGGCGCAGCATGCTGGCCTATTCCCTGCCGCTTGTGCCGGACGCAATTCTGGTTTATATCATCGGCTTTTCCGATCAGGCGTTCCTTGCCGCCATGCAGGATACCTCGGTCAGCGCGATTTACTCGATCGCCTACCGCGTGCCAACGCTGATTGCGCTGGTCGCCTCGATTTTCGTCGATGCGTGGCAGATTTCCATTGTCAACAACAACTCGCGCGAAGAACAGATCCAGTTTTTCTCCAACGTAGGCAACACGTACAGCTCGATCGTATTTATCATAGCGTCGGGCGGCATCATGTGCGCCAAGCTCGCCATCACGGTACTGGCCGTGCCCAGCTACTATATCGGCTGGACGTTCATTCCGGTGCTGGCGGTCGGCGCGGGCTTTAACTGCCTGTCGAGCTTCCAGAAGAGCGTTTATCTGCTGGAAAAACGCACGGTGCCCTCGTTCCTGTCTACCGCGTTTTCCGCAGTGGTCAACATCACGCTCAACGCGCTGCTCATCCCGCGCTACGGCGGCATGGGCGCGGCAACCGCAACGCTCATCAGCTATGTTGTCCTGTTCCTGTACCGCGCGGTGGACAGCCGCCGCTTCATGCCGGTGCGCTGGAACAAAAAACGTCTGGGCTGCACCGTGCTTCTGCTGTGCGTGCAAGGCGCCTTGATGCTGCTGGAGCCGCCGCTCTGGCTGCTGTGGCAGCTGCTGCTGTTCCTTGTTGTGTTCCTGCTCAACTGCCGCGAGCTGCTGGTCGGCGTCAAAAAACTGCTGCACCGCGCATAAGCAACGCTTTTGCAAAAGAAAACGCCGGACTTTCGTCCGGCGTTCAGTCTGTCGAAAAACCCGGCCTATGCGTCAAGCATAAGCCGGGTTTCTGGCGTATAAAGGCCAAAAAAGTACAAACATGAATGGAGAAGACTTCTCCTTCCACAACCAACAGGCCAGCTTTTTCAGAT
>DXDZ01000073.1 GCA_019115185.1 Candidatus Agathobaculum merdipullorum | reverse complement strand
TATCTTCATTATAGCGGACTTCTTTTTCTTTGTCAGTAGGCGTTTTCACGGTTTCCGATTTTATGAGCCGTTTCATTTTGTCATAGAGCAGTTCAGAGCCGCCGCAAACCGTTGACACTTCATAAAGCGTGCCGCCAACTTTGTATGTAACGATTTCATTCAGCGGGTTGCCCTTTTTCGGTAGCAAATCGTTGTATTCAATTTCTCGTTTCCTTTCCATTCCTTTCCCGTCCTTTCCTTGTCTTGAGTAAGGAGCAAGCACAGCAAATGAGTACCCATTTGCCGCTTGCTTCTTCCGCAGCAAGCATAGGAAAGGGGTACCCTTTCCGTAAAATGCGCCGCATTTTCTCTTGTTGGGAAAATCCCAAACCCTTTTGTGTTCTCTCACTCAATATCCCGTCCGAAAAGCGGCTTTTGTTGCACTTTGTCCCTCGCTATATACAACACCGCACTTTGCGATTTTGCCAAAGTTTTGAGAAAGTTTTTGAAAAAACTTCAGAAAAGCCTATTCAAAACACTCCACAGAATGTTCCTAACCCTATTGACATTCATTGAGTTTTGATATATAATCATTGTTATATAACATGAATGATTTTTCGAAAGGAAAGTACTTATGCCACCAAAAGTAAAAGTAACAAAAGATATGGTTATTGACGCTGCTTTTGAGATAGCCCGTGAAGCAGGAGCGGAAAACATCAATGCAAGAACTGTTGCAAAGAAACTGAACTGCTCCACACAGCCAGTCATGTACCATTTTGCAACGATTGAAGAATTGAAAAAAGCGGCTTATGCAAAAGCAGACGACTATCATACAGAATATCTAATGAATATTGAAAGCCCGCAGAAAGGCGTTATGCTTGGAATTGGGTTGAATTATATCCGCTTTGCGATTGAAGAACCGCATTTGTTCCGCTTCCTTTTTCAATCGAACTTTTTTAATGGAACGACTTTGCTTGAAATGATAGATGCCGAAGAACTTGCGCCTGTTCTTTTGGCAATGCAAGGAGCAGTCGGAGGAAGTATAGAGCAAGTGAAAGAAATTTTTTTGACAGTTTTTTTATTTGCTCACGGATATGCGAGTATCATAGCCAACAATTCTTTGGAGTATGATGAAGAACTCATAAAATCTCATTTAGAACGGGCTTACAGAGGGGCAATATTAGCAACACAGGAGGAAACGAAATGAGAAAACTATACGAAAAAAACGAACTGACTTTTGCGATTGTGTGGATTGTGATTTATTGTGTGCTGCAATCTTTAGCCAATCCACTAAATGAAAAAATAGGGGTTGAATATTCTGCAAGTGCAATTTTTTCTATATTACAGTCCGTGATCCTCTTGGTTTTTATTCGAAAAAATAACTTACTAAAACGATATGGGCTTTGCAAATCTCCTATATCTGCCAGCCGCTTTCTGTTCTATATTCCCTTGATAATTTTAGCCACAAGAAATTTTTGGAACGGAGCGGCGTTTAATTTGAACTTGGCAGGAACTGTCTGCTATATTGCCTGTATGCTTTGGGTTGGATTTTTAGAAGAAGTTATTTTTAGAGGACTGCTTTTCAAAGCGATAGCAAAAGACAATGTAAAAACGGCAATTATCATTTCAAGTGTTACATTTGGTTTGGGACATTTATTAAACTTGGTAAATGGCAGTGGTGCGGGAATAGCAGAAAACTTACTTCAAGTTACAGGGGCGATTGCGATTGGTTTTCTGTTTGTCATTCTTTATTATCGTGGCGGTAGTTTGTTCCCTTGCATAATTACGCACTCCGCAATTAACATCACAAGTGTTTTTGCAAATGTGGTAGGATTGACGATAGAAAAGCGTATCATCTTCCAGTTGGTACTGTTTGCAATTACTATTACTTATTCATTTATTCTCACAAAGACACTCCCTAAAAATCAGTATTACGACAGGGAGGATAACTGATATGGAAAATGTGATTTCAGAATGGTTGCGCTGCCCTGTTTGCGGAAATAAGACAAGGCTGAAAATCCGTGGGGACACAGAACTAAAATATTTTCCGCTGTTCTGTCCTAAGTGTAGACAAGAGACTTTAATCAATGTAAAACATCTGAATACCACAGTTATCAAAGAGCCAGACGCACAGACGCAGAGCCGATAACACGCAGATCAAAATGCGGTTATCGGCTCTTTTATTTTTTCTCGGATAAATATAAATACCGCTATGTCGACAAACTTTTCTTGACCTTATGGGGAAATAGCAAAGCCAAGAAAAGCCGTCAAGGGTCAAGATGAACGCTTCGCGCCCTTGACGGCTTTTCCCGTCTTTGCTCACAGGCAGACAAGAGGGCGCAAACGGAAAGACCGCTTGCGCCCTCTATCTATCATAGGTGTCTTGTGGTCATTTAGGGGTTAAAAAAGCCTTGATTTATACGGCTTTGCGGGCTCGAAAACAGAGGGGTAAGGTGTTTATATTCAATCCCTCAAAAACGGCGTTCTATTGCGTAACAAAGCGGATATACCGCATTTCGTGATATACCCGCTTTCTGTTATTACAACCTGTCTGTCAGCCGTTAAATAGTTCCTTATCCCTCTTTATCTTGCCTTAGGTCTTTTTTGCGTTCTGGGGCGGTTTGCCGAGGAGAGGGAGCGGATCTGACTGGAAAGAGTCTATGTAATTTTTGCATTCAACATTCCTACCTAAAGCTGCAACGGCGGCTGTTGATTTACTTTGCATTGGTTGCTTTGCTGCCCATTTTAACGATAATGGAATATTATATATACCGTGCAAAGCAGTACCCGCATGAGTTTGGATGAAAGCTATGAGCAGCGTATTACCTATGCAGTGGATAAAATCGAAAACAAAGGCACGGCGAGCCTCGCAGAGTCGCGACCATCCTGATGCGCTTCTGCGAAGATGTCGTGAAGTAAAGATTGCTTCGGCTATTGCTGTAAAAACAGTAGATCAGGGCTGGCAGCCCGGGCGATTGCTCACGCTGCCAGCCCTGATTATATATTACTCTGGGATCCAATTTTATGAAAATATGTTTTAGATCAAATTTTTGTTTTGCTATGGTATAATATCTATGCCGTAAACCACAAGCACTTCTCCCAGTACATCAAATTTACACCAAATTTATGAACAGTGGTGTAGATCCTTGTAGAGTTATGGAGAGGGCAAAACAGAAGCTGCTTGAAACGTTCTGAAAATGCGGAAATATCGCAAATCAGACGAACATTTTCAAAAAACAGAGAGGAAAAGAAATGGTAAAAATCCTGTTCGTATGCCACGGCAATATTTGCAGAAGCCCGATGGCTGAATTCGTCATGAAAGATCTGGTCAGAAAAGCCGGGTTGGAAAAGCAATTTGTTATCCAGTCCGCCGCCACCAGCAGGGAAGAGCTTGGCAATCCTGTCTACCTGCCTGCGCGGCGGAAGCTGGCGGAGCACGGGATCCGCTGCTCCGGCAAAACAGCCTGTCAGCTCCAGGCCAAAGACTACGGGGCATATGACCTGCTGATCGGCATGGATCGTGCGAATCTGCACAACATGCGCCGTATTTGCGGCGGAGACCCCGATGGGAAAATGCATCTGCTGATGGAATATGCGGGACAGCCGGATCGGGATGTGGCAGACCCCTGGTATACGGGCGACTTTGAGGCCACATGGCAGGATGTACTGGCAGGCTGTCAGGGGCTGCTGGTCCGCCTTATGGCAGAGAGCTTCGCAAAACCATAACGGGTACTGCGAAGCATCCCGCGTCTTTTGCTGCGCTGTAAATCTTACCGAAACATTGTTTTTAATTCTCCATTCCTGTATAATGAGAGCAAATAAAGTTTTGTGAGGCGATGAGACAATGTTCTTTCTGGTCGATCTGGAAAATGTCCATAATCCCGGCCTGTCCGGCGCAGACCAGCTGTGCGCAGAAGACTCGCTGATCCTCTTTTTCAGCGAATCATCGCGGAATATCGAGCGCCGCTATCTGACCGAGATCGAAAACGCAGACTGCCAGCTGGAAACCTACAAGCTGAAAACGACCGGCAAAAATGCGCTTGACTTCTACATCGCTGTCCGCGTGGGTGAGATACTCTGCGCCGCGCCGGACGCGAGCATCGGGATCATCAGCAAGGACAAGGGCTATAAAGCGGTCTGTGAATTTGTTCGGATGCGCGGCAAATCGGTCGGACGTGTGGTGAAATCCACGACCATCGAGGGCGCCATTCTGGCGGCGGACGAAGCAAACCACCGCACAAAGCGGATCCAGCGGCAGGTGCAGACCGAGAACATAGAATCCTTCTATGCGGCGCATCAGGAGAGAATGCGGATCCGCAGCAGACTGCGCGAACAATTCGCCGGGACCGAATACGAGCATATGCTCGCTGATATCCTTTCCATCGTTTTCGGAAAAGAGCATTCGCCCAAGGTCATCTATCTGGATTCCCTGCGGCACTTCGGCAGAAAGAACGGAACCGAAATTTACCGCAGGCTGAAAGACTGCGCCATTTTTTGAGAACATAGGCAAAATCCGCATCAATAGACTGCAATAAAGCGATGTGATAAATGTGGAAATCATCTGCACCCCCTTTGGACAAACTGCAGACGGACAGTCTGTGGAGCAATATACGCTGACCGACGGCGCCTGCCGAGCAGATATTTTGACACTGGGCGGCATCATTCGCACATTGATTGTGCCGGACCAACATGGCGTGCCGATCGATGTTGTGCTCGGCTTTGACTCTGTTCGAGCTTACGAAGCGCAGTCATGCTACATTGGCGCGCTGCTCGGCCGTTGCGCCGGACGCATTGCTGCCGGCTGCATCGCCATCACCGGACAGGAGTATCATCTATCGTGCAATGAAAAGGGGATCAACCATCTGCATGGCGGCTGTGTCGGCTTGGACAAGCGCATCTGGCGCGCCAAAGTTGAAGCAGACCGCCTTCTACTCCACTACGACAGTCCAGCCGGAGAGGAGGGCTATCCCGGAAATCTCAGTGTCACTGTCGCTTATAGCCTGCGGGACGGTTCGCTCGCCCTTGACTATTCCGCCAAAGCGGATGCAGACACGGTTTGCAATCTGTCCAGTCACGCCTATTTCAATCTGGCAGGGCACGATGCGGGGGAGGTTGGTGAGCAGCTGCTGTGCGTCCACGCCGGACGCTATACGCCGCTCGGCGCATATAGCGCGCCAGATGGAACGATCGCATCAGTGAATGGCACACCGCTCGATCTGCGTATCCCGCGCCCAATGGCGGACGGCTGGGACAGCGGTTTTGATCAAATCCGCCGCGCAGGCGGATACGACCACAACTATATTATAGAGGGTGAAGGGATGCGTCCTGTTGCCGTGGTTTACTGCGTTCAGACGGGAATCCAGCTCACTCTGCGGTCGGATATGCCCGGCGTGCAGGTGTATTCCGGCAACTCTATCGGATCAGATCTGCCGCGCGGAAAAGGCGGTGCGGTCTATGGCAAACGTCATGGCTTTTGTCTGGAGACTCAGTTCTGGCCCAACGCATTTGCCTGCCCGGGCTTTCCGTTGCCCATCCTGCGGGTGGGGGAGATCTGGCACCACCGCACCGAGTACGTTTTTTCCACGCGATAAAGGCGAAAATACAGCACAAAACACCGGCAAGACAATTGTCCTGCCGGTGTATACTTTGCTATGGAATTATTGATCGGACGCCTGCAGCACAAAAATGCGGGAGTCAAAGTCGCAGCTTTTACGGTCGTCCGGCTGGCATTCGCCGGCAGAACCGTCTGTTGTGATCAGGCCGATGTGCATCAGCTCGTCGCCGTAGTGCGATTCCTTCCCGTCGACGACATAGTCCAATGCAGGATCCAGACCTTTGAGCCGCACCCGGCGGTAGGGGCCGTTGACCTCATTGAGGAACTTGTAGTAGCCGACAATAGCCGTGCGCTTGTCCGGACTGACGACCATCCAGCTCATGATATTCCCGCCATCAAACGGCGACAGCAGGCGATAGAAAGTGCCGAACTGGATGACCGCGCGGTACTGCTTCATAAACGCGATCTGCTCGCGCACGAGCGCGCGTTCCGCTTCGGTCAGCTTGTTGAGATCGAGCTCATAGCCAAAGGTGCCGAAGAACGCCACGTTGGCGCGGGTCGAGATAGGCGTGGTGCGGAACAGTTGATGGTTGGGGCAGGCCGAAACATGCGCGCCGATCGCGCTGACTGGATAACAGTAGCTTGTGCCATACTGGATACGCATGCGCTCCACTGCATCCGAATCATCCGAGCACCAGCCCTGTGGGGCATAGTACAGAATACCCGGATCAAAACGGCCGCCACCCGAGGCGCACGATTCAAACAGGATATGCGGGAACGCAGTGACCAGACGCTCATACAGATCGTATACGCCAAGGATATAACGGTGGAACACCTCGCCCTGCCGGTCGGCAGGCAGCGCCGCGGAGAAGCACTCGGTGATGCAGCGGTTCATATCCCACTTGACGTAGGATATCTTCGCGCCAGAGAACAGCGCATGTAACTGACTGAAAATGCAGTCAACGACCTCCTTGCGGCTGAAGTCGAGCACATACTGGTTGCGCCCGTGGGACGCCGGACGGCCGGGCACATGGATGATCCAGTCTGGGTGCGCGCGGTACAGATCGGAATCCTTGTTGACCATTTCGGGCTCGATCCAGATGCCGAATTTCATGCCGAGCGCCTCAATCCGCTCGGACAGGCCGGCCAGACCACGCGGCAGGCGCTCTGGATTGGGGGTCCAGTCGCCCAAACCGGCGGTATCGCTCGAGCGCGCGCCGAACCAGCCGTCATCCAGCACGAAGAGCTCAACGCCGTCCTCGTGCGCTGTACGCGCGATGTTGACCAGCTTATCCTCGTCGAAATCGAAGTAGGTGGCTTCCCAGTTGTTGATCAGAATCGGGCGCGGCTTGTCACGCCATTCTCCGCGTGCCAGCCGGCTGCGGTACAGGCTGTGATAGGTTTGGCTGAGCGCATTTAAGCCGTCCGCAGTATAGACTATGACCGCTTCCGGCGCCTGGAACGACTCTCCTGCCTCCAGCTTCCAGTCGAAGCCGAACGGGTGGATGCCCATGAGCACCCGGGTGGTGTTCCAGGAATCGACCTCCGCCTGCGCGAGGAAGTTGCCCGAGTAGATCAGAGAAAACCCAATCGCTTCGCCCTTGTCCTCGTCAGCCGTCGGGCGCTTGAGGATGACAAAGGGGTTGTGGTTGTGCGAGGAGCAGCCGCGCACCGAGCCGACTGACTGGACGCCCTGCTCCAACCGGCGGTCCTTGCGCTGGCGCTCACGCGACCACGCGCCGGAGAAGTGGATGAAATCATAGTCGCAGTCTGGCAGATCCAGACACAGGCTCATCGCGCGGGTCAGGTGCAGCGGCTGACCGCCGGTATTGACGATGCGCGCCGAGCGTGCCAGAGCGTCGTACCCGGCGAACACGGTATACAGCAGCTCCACCTGTACATCTGCGACCGGGTCGCGCAGCAGGATGGACAACGTCTCAGCCTCGTTGTCCTGCTCACAGTAGGTGGCGGGCAGGCCGGTCAGAGCGGGCTTGCTGGCTGTGACCGTGTGGGAGACATACTGCAGATCGATCACGCGGTTACCGTTCGGCTCGACCAGTTCAATGGCTGGCGCGGAAAAATCACCTGTGCCGTAGGTGGGGTATTCGCGCTTGATGTGGTCCATGGAAAACCGCTTATCGCCTTCGTAGACGTAGGCGGTCATCGGCCGGTGGTTGCATTCGAGCAGATGTCCAAACTCCTCCCGGTCTCGGACAGCCTTACCAAAGTAAAGCTGTCCGAGGTTGCCGTTGCGGAGGATCTGGAAGATGTAGCTCAGCCGACCGTTTGTCAGATGGAAGGTCTTGCTGGACGGATGATAGAGAATGCTCATATACGATTCTTCCTTTCTTCCGTAGAAAAGGGGATGGGCGGGTCAGTCCTTGTCAGCCTTGGATGCGTGCAGCGCGTTGACCTGACGGGTCAGCGCATCCAGACGGTCTCCCTTGAGCTTGTACGCATACTTGAAAATCAGGAAGCTCAGGATGGCCAGAATAATCGGGATGACGAACATCAGCACGCGGATACCGAAGATCGTACCTGCAGACTGCATCTCGCCTGCGTTGGCCAGTGTAGCGTCGTAGCCGACGATATCCAGACCAATACCGGTCAGCAGGCCGGCGACTGCCATGGCGGCCTTCATCAGGAAGGTCTGCGCAGAACAGGTGACCGATTCATTGCGTTTGCCGAACTTCACTTCGCCGTAGTCGATGACGTCCGCGATGCAGCAGGTGGTCGTGCCGAGCGACAGGCCGGAGCCGAAGAAGATGAATGCGCAGCACAGAACAACCGCAAAGTAGTTGGTCGGGATGACATAGCCCGCCACGCACAGCAGCACCAGACCAAGAACCGGAAAGCCGCAGGCGAGGAAGTAGACCTTCTGACGGTCGATGCGGTGCGCGATAGCAGGGAACAGGAACAGGCCGATCATCTCAAAGACGATCGCAAAGCCAAAGATTGCGTACAAGCCGGCGTCACGGCAAACTTCCTTGAAATAGTATACCGCAAAACCCTTGAGGATCTGGGTGCAGAGATTGAAGGTCAACAGCAGGCCGATAAAAGCGACGAGCTGGTCGTTTTTGACAATAACAGAGAACGCTTCCTTGAGGCTGGTCTTGGTCGCCTTTGCACCGATCGTGGGCGGCTCCTTGACGTTGAAGACCGTGATGGCAATGCAGATGATGAACAGCACAACAATCGCGATGGCGGAGTAGGTGAAGCCGGTCTCGGAAATGTTGAAAACGCTGCCGTCATCTTGGGTCTGCATGACCGTGGTGTCGCCTGCCATGCGGTTGAAGAAGTCGATCATGTACAGGCCGAAGGTGCAGATCACAAAGCCGCCCAGCGACGCGCCGATACGCGGTATGACAGAGATGGACTCGCGCTCGCGCGGGTTGGAGGACAGGTTGGGCAACCAGGACCAGTACGGGACGTCCATCATCGTATAGCTCATGCCATACAGGATGTAGGTTACGGTCACATAGATCATCAGTTGGGTCTTATCCTCAATGCCGAAGGTAGTGAACGTCAGGATAAAGAACACCGAGTTGACCAATGTGCCGATGGCGATCCAGATGCGGAACTTGCCGAAGCGGGTACGGGTGTTGTCCACGATCATGCCCATCATTGGGTCGTTGATCGCATCCCAGATGCGCGCTGCAAAGAACAGTACGCCGACAAAGGTGCCGCTCAAGCCAAGCGTATCCGTGTAGTACAGCATCAAGAACGCGCCGACCAGATTGACGATCGCATCCTTACCGATCGCGCCGATGCCGAAAGCGTATTTTTGCCGCGCCGGCAGCCTGCCCGAGGTGTAGTTCTCTTTTTTACCCATGGTGAATCTCCTTTCTTTTCTGCAGGGTATGGAAATGTATTTTGAATAAATGTCCTATTAACGCCGATCCTGCAGCATTTTTATCCTCAGAACGGACAAACATGCTGATTCGCCGTATTGCACAAATCATGCGCGCTTAAATTGTGCAATACTTACAAATAAAAATCGATGTTCTGTGGACATATTCAACAAAAAATATATTGACTATTTATGCGAAATAACTATAATGGTATCTGTCAGGTGAACAGAACCTGATGAACAAAATCAATCGAATCGATCATACGAATGGAGGCTATCCCAAATGAAGAACAAGTATTCTTATTCTGAGAAGCTGGGTGCGCTGCTTTACAGCATGAACCGTATGAACACATATATGGGTCGTGTCACCGAAGCAGACCGTGACTGCATGGAAGTTCTGCGCGATATGAATCGCTGAACCACAGGCAGTATACACTTAGCAATTTCTTAACAAGGAGCAGATGGCGCTGGGCAAAAGCCCGGCGCTTTTGTATTTTAGAGCTGGACCGGCGGGCGGATAAGGGGACGAACCGTGCCGCCGGCCCATGCAGTTCCGGATCGCGCTCAGTCCACGCTTTGCGCGAACCGCAGAAAGGCGGCTCTGCCTGCATCCGTGCGCTTATACACGCCTGCATGCTCCAGAACAGTGGCAAACACCAGCCCGACCTCCTTATGGATAATGGCTGTGATATTGTCCGGCGTCAGGTCATATCTGCAAGCAAAGCCTTCTGCCCAGTCTGCATGGGCAGCGGTCAGTGGGTCGGTACGCAGGTCGCTGCCGCTGAGGAGCGCCTCACCAAGAGCCGCCAGCTCGGTTTTGAGACGCGCAGGCAGAACGGCCAGACCCATGACCTCGATCAGGCCAATGTTTTCCTTTTTGATATGGTGGAGTTCGGCGTGCGGATGATACAGCCCGAGCGGGTGTTCGGGAGTGGTTAAATTATTGCGCAGCACAAGATCCAGTTCATATTCCGCGCCGCGTCGGCGAGCGATCGGCGTGATCGTATTGTGTGGCACGCCGTCCGTCTCAGAAAGGATCATCGCGTCTTCGTCTGTATAGACACGCCACGCGGTCAGGATGCGGTCCGCCAACTCAACAAGCCGCGCCGGATCGGCGCAGTCCAGCCGGATAACCGACATCGGCCACTTAACAATGCCCGCGCGCACATCCGCAAATCCGGGGAAGGACAGTACCGTTTCGACCGGCGCTTTGGCCATCGCAAATTCATAATTACCGCCCTGAAAATGGTCGTGCGCCAGAATAGAGCCGCCGACAATGGGCAGGTCGGCATTGGAGCCGACAAAATAATGCGGGAACTGGCTGACGAAATCGAGCAGCTTGCGGAAGCAGGCACGGTCGATCTTCATCGGGGTGTGCACGGAATTTAAGCAGATACAGTGCTCGTTGTAATACACATAGGGGGAGTACTGCAAAAACCAAGGTTGTCCGTCGATCGTGATCGGGATGATGCGGTGGTTCTGACGCGCGGGATGGTTGACCCGGCCGGCATAGCCCTCGTTCTCCGTGCACAGCTGGCAGCGGGGATAGGCAGCTGCCGGCAGGTTGCGCGCCGCTGCGATCGCTTTTGGATCTTTTTCCGGCTTAGACAGATTGATCGTGATGTCCAGCTCACCGTATTCGGTCGGTGTTTTCCACTGAACGTCCTTTGCGATCCGGTCGCGGCGGATGTAATTGGTATCCTGACTAAAGCGGTAATACCAGTCGGTCGCATGCACCGGGTTTTCTGCATATAGCGCATGGAATTTGGCAATGACTTCGCGCGGCGGCGGCGTCAGGCGGCCCATCAGGCTGGTATCAAACAAATCGCGGTAAACGATCGAGTCGTTTTCCAGCACGCCGCGGGCGTGCGCGTCGTCCATCAGCTCATCCAGCACAGCGGGCAGGTCAATGGGGGAGTCGTCCAGCACGGGCTCCTCGTAAGCGTCCAACTGCAGCGCTTCAAGTAGGGTGTTGACCGCCCAGATATGGTCCTCTGGCGCGATCAACCCTTTTTGCTCCGCATAGCGGACCAGACGGGCAACAGCGGTGTCGATCATTATGCAGCCTCCCTTACGCTTCGTAGCCGTGTGGATGGGACTTGTGCCAGTTCCACGCGGTCTCGATGATGGTATGCAGGCCGTCATACTGCGGCTTCCAGCCAAGCACCGATTTGGCTTTTTCACTCGAGGCGATCAACTGCGCCGGATCGCCTGCGCGGCGTGCTTCAATTTTGGCAGGGATCGGATGGCCGGTCACCCGGCGCGCTTCCTCAATGACCTCTTTGACCGAGAAGCCCACGCCGTTGCCCAGATTGAACACGTTATTGTCGCCGCCTGCGAGCAGGTAGTCGAGCGCCAGAATGTGCGCCTGCGCAAGGTCGCAGACATGGATATAGTCACGGATACAGGTGCCATCCGGGGTGGGGTAGTCGTCGCCGAAGATCGAGATTGCTTCGCGCCGGCCGTTTGGCACTTGCAGGATGAGCGGCAGCAGATGGGTCTCCGGATCGTGCGCCTCGCCGATCGAAGCGTCCGGCTGCGCGCCACAGGCATTGAAGTAGCGCAGCGCCACATAATGCAGCCCATGCGCGACCGAGACCCACTTCATCATCTTTTCCATGGACAGCTTGGTCTCACCGTAGCAGTTGGTCGGCTCGGTGCGGTCGGTCTCGAGGATGGGCACGCGCTCAGGTTCGCCGTAGGTCGCGGCGGTCGAAGAAAAGACGATCTTGAGCACATTGTGCGCGACCATACTGTCCAGCAGGGTCTTGGTGCCGCACAGATTGTTGTCATAATACTTGAGCGGCTTTTTCATGCTTTCGCCGACCTGCGAATTGGCTGCAAAATGGATCACGCCCTCGATCTGCTCCGCTTCGAACAGCTGGTCAAGAAAGGCGCGGTCGCGGATGTCGCCCTCGTAAAAACGGGCCTTCGCCGGTACAGCCGCACGGAAGCCGGTCTCCAGATTGTCCGCTACGACCACATCGCGACCGGTCTCGACCAGTGCGCGTGCGGTGTGCGAACCGATGTAGCCCGCACCGCCCAGTACAAGAATTGCCATAGTAGGAACCTCCTTATGCATTGGTGTTTATCTTTCCCTGCGCGCGGCAGGGAGGAAATGCCTTTTCTCACGCCAGCACGGCGCCTCCGACCGGACGGATCCGGAGAAAGTGGCAGCAACCCTGTCCCAGCACCGCTTCCATACCCTGCTGGAAGGCGGTTTCTTTTTGTCGGGGCACATAGGCTTGGATCGTGCCGGCAAAGCCGCCGCCGTGTACGCGGACTGCACCGTCTCCACCGAGCAGATGCTCGGCCAGAGCGATCGCCACGGTCACTGCCTGCTCCTGCGGCTGCGCAGTACAGTACAAATTCTGCAGCAGTTGCGCGGACGATGCGCCCGAACGCCGCACCAGAGCAAGGAAGGAATCGACCTCCCCCTGTGTCAGGCAGTCCGCTTCCTCCTCTGCATAGCGGTTATCAGCAAAAAAATGCATGGCACGTAACGCAGCACGGTCGCCTGCCTGCGTCCTCACCTCGTTCAACCGCTTCCAGAACGTGGCTTCCTCCACATCCCGTAGGTATTCCTTGCCGAAGCAGCGGGCGGCCGCCGACATCTCTGCCGGGATCGCAGCATATTCGTCGGTCAAGTCGGCATGATCGGCGCCCGTATCGATTACGCACAGCGAATATCCCGACTGCTCCAGATCAAATCCGATCCGGCGTATATCCGGCTGCATAGGGCTGCGGAAGTCGATCGCTACAATACCGCCGACTGCGCTTGCCAGCTGATCCATCAGGCCGCAGGGCTTGCCAAAATACACATTTTCCGCATACTGGCCGCACAGCGCCAGATCGACCGGCTGCAGCTCGTCACCGCAGAACAGATGGTTGAAGATCACGCCAATTAGTATTTCATAAGCGGCGGAGGAGGACAGCCCCGAACCGCCCAGCACGGTCGATTCGATCACTGCGTTGAATCCGCCCAGCGTATAGCCCATCGAGGCGATCCGCGCCGCAACGCCGCGCACCAGCGCGATCGAGGACTGCTGCTCCTTTTCGCGCGGTGTCAGATCGTCCAGATCCACCGTGATGCGCGGATATCCGCTTGACAAAATACACACGACCTGTGTTCCGTTTGGTGCGGCGCAAGCAACCGCGTCTAGACTGACTGCCGCCGCAAGCACCCGTCCATGCTGATGGTCGGTGTGGTTGCCGCCCAGCTCGGTGCGCCCCGGTCCGGAGAAAAGGCCGACAGCATCTTCGCCGCCGAATGCTTGCTCGTAGAATTTTACTAAATTCGACAGGCGCGCACGCTGCATTTCCAAATCGACACCTGTTCCATATACTGTGCGAAGGTTATCATCCAATGCGCCGTTTGACAGCTTATTCTGCATGATATTTTGCGCCAACATGATTTTTCATCCCCCTTTTCTTTTGTCGTCTCTCACTGTTCTTGCTTGTTCACAGTATAACACTTTTACTTATAATTTCAATAAATTTTACTAAAAAACATAGCTAAACTGGCGCAGAATCGAGGAACACCAGATTGTTGTGCAGCGCGCTGAGTGCGGCGATCTGATCTTCGGAAAAAATCCCGATCGCCAGAATGCCGTTGACTGCCTCGCTGCCCATCAGCTGATAGCTGCCGTCGGACTCGACGAGTGAGACCGTGCTGTGTCCCAGATCCAGACAGTGCTGCACCGCGTGGTTTTTCAGATACAGATAATAGGGGTCCTTGAGCTGTTCGACCGGCGAGAGCATCTCTGCCACCGCAAAGCACAGATGACCGGCTGCATCGCGGCGCTGCCGGGGCGAAGGCTTTTTATAGTTAAGCGCTCCTGCCGCCTCCAAAATAGCCGCACGGGTCGCATCACTCACGCTCATGGTCGGGTCGTTATTCAGCACGCGAGAGATAGTCGTGATGGAATAGCCGGTGTGCTCGGATAATTCTTTCAACGTTGCCATAAAACTGGACCTCGCTTTGTCCATTATTTTAGTGAAATTCACATTTTTATTATAGCGAATGCGTCAGCCCTTTGCAAGCGCTTGATACGGCGGATCAGAAAACACGACCGAAATTATGATTTGGTTCAATTTCTTAGGACAATATTCATAATTTGGACGGAATCCGCAGATCAGGAAGCTATTTTTTAAGAAAAATTCCAGTGCCAAGGTAGACTTTACTGCAAAATTGATGTATTATGTCTATTGCGAAAGAATTATGGAATAGCTGTCAGCAGGCCGTAGATATAACACACATTATGTACGAGGCATATTGACACGATTCCGTTATCCGAATTTTGCTGAAAGGGGGCGCGGTGATATGAACGAAGTGCTGCGGCAGGAAAAGAAATATCCGATCGACGCGGCACAGGGCGCCATGCTTCGCGCCCGGCTCGACCGGTTGATGCTGCGGGATACGCACAACGGCGCGCAGGGCTATCGGATCCGCTCACTTTACTTTGATACGCTGGATGATCAGGATTTTTCCGACAAGGTGGACGGCCTTGAGCTGCGGCGCAAGATCCGCCTGCGGGCATACAGTCCGGACGCGGATTTCGCCATGCTGGAGATCAAGCAGAAGCAGGGACCCTATCAGCGCAAGCGGTCGCTGCGCGTCTCCCGCGCGGATGCAGAGCGCCTGTGCCGCGGGGATTACCGTCCGCTCACGCAGTATGACGATCCGTTCGCCGCAGAGTGCTACGGTCTGCTGCACTGCCGCTGCTACCGACCGAAGGCGGTTGTCGAGTACCTGCGGCAGGCCTATATTGCCCGGGAAAACCACATCCGCATCACGCTGGACAGCCGTATCACCGGCACGGAGACATCTTTTGATCTGTTTTCGCGCAATTTGCCGCAGTTTCCGGTGATGGACCCGTTCCACATGGTGCTGGAGGTCAAATACAACGGATTTTTGCTCAGCTACATCAAAGACCTGCTCGACGAAGTCCATCGGCCGGAGCTGTCTATCAGCAAATACTGCCTGGAGCGTCAGCTGACGCTGGGCGCCATATCATAAAGATAAAGGAGATCAGCAAATGAGAGAATATCTGTTTCAGCTTTTAGAGACAAGCAGCGGCGAGCTGACAGCTGAGACCATCGTGCTCCGCATGGCGGTCGCCGCAGTGATCGCGTGCTTTATTTTCCTGTCCTACCGTCTTTCGCACAGCGGCAGCATATACAGCATGAAGTTTAACGTATCGCTCGCGGTGCTGACGCTCATCACCACAACGGTCATGATCGTCATCGGGAACAACATCGCTTTGTCGCTCGGTATGGTCGGCGCGCTGTCGATCGTCCGCTTCCGCACGGCGATCAAGGATTCCCGGGATACGATCTACATTTTCTGGGCCATCGTGGTCGGTATCTGCTGCGGCGCAGGGAGCTAATCGCACGCCGCATGCGAAATACCGAAACCACAAGGTATTCATCCATACAGACGGCACTGCCGACATCGAGCGGGATGAGGTCCATCACGGCAAAGTGATTCGGGTCTATGACTCCATCAAAGAGTACCGCCGGCACAAGGAGCTCCAGCTGCTTGAAAAGGCAGGGAAGATCAGCGGAGTAATGTGGCAGTTTCCCTTGGTCATACAGGAAAGCTTCGCATATCGTGGCGAGCGTATAAGAGGAATCACCTATAAGGCAGACTTCAAATATACCGACACAGAATCCGGAGAGACCATAATCGAGGACGTAAAAGGGCAGGATCATCATACGGGGAAGTACCTTACTACTGAAGCCTTCCGCCTAAAGTGGAAGCTGCTGAAACAGCGATACCCAGAATTTAATTTTAGGCTTTTTTGAGCATTTAAGAACAAATGTTCTTGTACTTCTACTGGTGTTGTGATACAATACGGACACAAGAACAATTTGTCTTGATCTCTATGTATTCCCCACGCGAAAAACGAACCAAATCCGCCACATAAAGTGGACCGAAAAGAGACTCAGGGCAAGAGATGCCTTGGGTCTTTTTTGCGTTCTGGGGCGGGTTTTGAGAAGAAAAGACCAGACCAGCCATGAAGACCGGGATGAAATGGGCAGTTAATGTAACAGTTAATGTATTTCGAGGGGTTAATCTATCGGTTAATGTATCAGAAGATTGTTCATGACGACCGAAGTGAAAATGTTAGTGAAAATAACGGAATGGAACCGTGTGAGGAGGAAATTATCTTGAAAAAGTACGGAATGACGAAGAAGAAGATTGTCCATTTGATCGCCGAAAGTGATCAGAATGGGGTTAATGGTTTCTGGTATGCTGCCTGCGGGAAATGGATCATGCCGGCCGAGGTAACGGAAACTATGCCTGATGGCGGCCGGATGTGCCTGCAGTGCCAGAAGAAGATGCAGTAAGGGGTGCGGCATCTCAAACGGCCCCATGCTGGCGAATGATTGCTTGCAGTCATTTGCAGTCATTTGCAGAACCGCCTCTAACCGTCAGGAATTGTTTGGAATCAATGCGATTTATGGACATTTTCCCTGAAACGATGTTCTGTATGTGTCGCTTTTTATTTGCTCGTCATTTGCCGCATGATGCACGTCTGTAACACAAGAACCAATTTGAATGGAGCTGAGCCGCTTCGCAACCAGTAGATAGGAGGATGGAACTGAAATGGATAGCATGAATATTTTGACGAACGATCATGAACAAGAACAGCTCACCTGCGCAGGTTGCGTCTACCTCGATGAAGATTGCGCCCCGTGCGCAAACTGCATCCGTTCACGGAAATACGCAGATTACTACCGTCAAGCGCCTGAGAATGACTAAATACGACTCCTAAAGCCCTATACAGACCTCCGGTCCGGTTCGCTTGCGGAATAACGCATCAGCGGGCAGTGCGAAGAAATGAGGAGATAAAACATGTACGATCGAAAGCGTTTTTACGAACTTTGCAAGGAATATGGAGTCCCTTTGATGCCATCTTCCGGCAAGCTCAAAATTGCTCTTGACGGGACGCTGTGCGACATAACTGAAGATAACGTTAGAAAGTTGCTTTTTGAATGGGGGGAAGCAAACCAACAACCACCATCTGAGAGCTGCCCTGAATGAGTCCGGTTCGCTTGCGAAATAGCAAGCCGGCCGCCGGCAAGGCGGATAAGAGGGCGGCTTTGGCCGCGCGGCGCAATGGGACATTTTTCGCGGCGGAATTGGACTGTTTTTCGCGTGGGGAAGCACAGATTTTGTGCTTCCCCCTACAACTCTGTACAAAAACTCCCCGCTAAAATAGCGTAGAGAAAGAGAAGACCTAAGGTAATTCGTGTACCTTAGGTCTTTTTGTTTTGCCTGAAAAGGGCGGAAATAACGAGCTGAGGATGGAATTTGCCGGTTTATAAAGAGAGTTTGTTGCGAGCAAAGTTTGTGTACCGCTCCGGTTTCTAATTGGGCTCCTGCCAGGATTCGAGGGAGAAATGGTGGGGAATTGGAGGGGGGGATAACAGGGAGTCTAAGAT